>CAYXQZ010000116.1:0-9321 GCA_964466415.1 uncultured Paludibacter sp. | reverse complement strand
TCGAACAATACCCAAGAATGGTATTTTTTCTATTGATTTGTGACACCTACGGCGTCGGAAATTTTCATATCCCTTGTTGCGCTGCGGAATGGTAAAGGCAATAGAGGGGGCGAAAACCGCCTCTACACCACTTCTACTTTTAATCCCAAATTCAATTTCTTCGAGATTTCTTCCAATTGCTGTTTCTTTTTGATTGTAGCAGAGTGTGTTAGAATTAAAAACCCATCAGCCAATTCATGTTGATTATAAAAGTCGTCTTTCTTTTTGCTAATAAAATCCATACCAACATGCTTTAAACCTAACGCTGCAACTTTTTGTACACCAACTGTTTCAACTACTTCTATCAAGGTTTCGTAAGCATAGCGGTTATTGATTACTTTACCATTAGGAAACGTTACCACCAAACCAGTCCATGCCGATTTGGGCGACGAAGTAATGGTTTTATCCGTCTTTTTTGTGCGCTCTTTGTTGGGTAGTGGCGCAAGTGAGTATTGTTTGCTTTCGCTTTCGTCCATAATTACACGTTTACGAGTTAGGCGCACACTTAATGCTTCGCCTGGCACATAATCAACCACCAACACTATTGGGCGTTGTATCTGGGTGATAATAGGTTCGATACTGCCTGTAAGACGTGGAATGACTTCATTTTTTATTAAGTCTTCTTCTAACGAATCTGCCTTTTGGAGCATATCTTCGTTTAATGCCAGTCCTAATTCCTTAAAGGTAGCAATGGATTGATAGAGTTTTTCGAGGTTAGTCATGGGATATGTTTATTATTATTTCAAATTCTTCTTTTTTTAAGGGCATTACCGCCAATCTGGGTTGTTTTATCAATCTGATATTTTCCAAACCCCTTGTATTTTTAATCTGACTTAATAAAATGGGATTTTTTAATGTTTCTATCGGTTCAAAAGTAACAGAAACCCAACGCGAATCGGCAGTTGTTGGGTCTTGATGGGCTTCTTTTGTCACTTTCATTTGGCCCATTATGCAATTACCTTCTTGACTATGATAAAACAGCACTTCATCACCAATTTGCATTGCTTTAAGGTTATTCCGTGCTTGGGGATTGCGGACAGAATAAATCTCGAAACTACCGTTTCTCAATATTTCCTGCCAACTGTAACGGAATGGAGCAAATTTTATGAGCCAATGTTTCATAGTATCAATCATCAAAGAGATATTTCTCATCGAATTCAATGCCGTTTTCTATAAGCAATGTACGAAGCTCATCTTCAAAAGTTACTTTTTTGTGATGTTCTTTCTGAGATTTTATATAGTTTATTATCATATCTTTATCTTTCAGATTATATGAAATACTGCAATATCCTTCTGCCCACGAGTCGAATTTTGGAAATTGCCCGGATGCTTTTATCCATTTATTTGTTGCTGTTTTTATTTCCTTTACAAAATCGCCAACACCAATACTTGAATGTAAATCACAAAAAATGTGGATATGGTTTTCAATACCATTTATTCTGTACAACACTGTTTTTCTGTTCTTTATAACACCAAAAATGTATTTATATAATTCTTCGTGATGGACTTCCGGGAGTGTGTTTTTTCGGCTTTTAGTGCAAAATACAATGTGATGTAAGGACTGACGATAACTATTCATACGATTAAATGTTTGATTTGAAATTGTTAGTTTATGATTGCAAATGCAAATATAATAAAAACTCTGTAAGAGTTTGCTGTGCATAACCCCCAGTGAAACTGGGGGATGTGCAAAACCCACTACCCGCAGAACTCCGTAGGAGTTCACTACCACTATCATAGAAATTTGCTGCTCGAGGGTGTTGGTAAACTCCTACGGAGTTTTTAGGTGTCTTTATTCTCTTTTTCCCCCAGATAAATCTGGGGGTTATGCAACGTAAACACCTACGGTGTTCTATTTACCGCAACCCATACAACTCCAAATAATCATCACTCTTACCCAATGCCCGCAAGTTGGCTTTTTGGGCGGCTGATAACTTACCATAACGCCTTATATACCAGTTTTCTACTTCTTCTACATCTTCGGCATTCAACCCATAAGCTTCGTAAACCAATTTATCTATTTCTATTTGTTCGTGGCTCGCGTAGTCGTATCGGGGTATAGATTTTTGTTTTTCAATAATTTCTTTAGAAATCAAATTTATTTTCAAATTAACATTATAATAAATTGGCACAAATTCAAATGTACCAGCCTCATTTGCCACCGAATGATTTATATTATTCTTTATTTGATACTTAGTAAACTTTGATGATAATATACTTAACAAGGTATAAGGATCATCGAAAATAGAAAAAATTGTTGAACCTCTATGACCATAAACACTACCACTTCCAATTCGAAATGTTGGAGCGTAAACGCCAGCAGTAGAGAATGTTATTCCTAATCTAAAATATGATTCTTTGTTCCTTGCATAAGGCTGTGATGATTCACTAAATTGACAATAACCATTAATTAAATGAAATGCAGATTTTTCTTGCCAATCAATAAAATATTCTGAAGGTACAAAATAATTTGGCATCCAACCTGTATCTGATTCGCTTTCACCACCTTTATCATGAGGTACAATATATTTTCCACCAAAATATCTTGGACTTTTGGGATTGTCGATACTTATACCTTTGTCAATTACATCTAAACGAAGTTGCTCATTATTACGAATTTTTTCTAAATCATCTTCTGTTAAAAGAAACTCTTTATACTCTTCAATGCTTCTGTATGTACCTCTTGCATTTGGATTTTGAAATAAATAAGCATCATTATCACCAGTTTGCAATCCAACTTTTACATCAGCTATATCCCCCAATTTCACCACTTCAATTTCTTTCCCATTCATTAAAATTGTTCGCACATCAACCTGTTTACCACCAATTTCCTTGATTTCTTTTATGGGTTTTTTATTTACGTCAGGGTCATTTCCATCATTCATCAACGCAAACAATTTTGGGGAAGCCACAAAAAACGGCAAATTACTGTTGGTGCGTATCAACGATTGTGGATAGCGGTAAATGGCATATTCGGGCGTTGAAATATCAGGTGCATTTACCACTATTTTTGTTTGATTGAGTATTTCCACAAATCGGTCGTAATTATCGTGTATGCTTATATTGGTCATATCTGCCATCAGGCATATATGATTATCGTCCATTTCTCGTTGCGTATTCCGCTCGGCAATCATAATCACCGTATTTACCGTTGCACGGAAAGTGTCGGGGTGTACACGAATCATTTTGTGTACGTAGTTTTGCATCAGCAGTTTGCGGAGTGGTAGGTGACTTTTAATAGTCATAAAAGTATCGCTCACAATAAATGCCAATATACCACCAGGTTTCAGAGGCGTTGGTGTTTCAAAATTGCTCAAAAATCGGGCAATAAATGCACCGTAAGGGTCTTTGCTTTGAACCATTAAAGATGTGCATACATCGTCCGAAATTTTCACACCTCCATAAGGCGGATTGCCCATTACACAATCGAAACCACCATGCTCTTTGAGTTCAGGGAAAAAGAAATCGACATTAAAAAATGGTGCAGCCAAGGTGCTGTGTGTAAACCAATGGCGGAGCAATTCTTTGTTTTGCCCACTTACACGCTTGCCGGTTATCTGAAATGAGAAGTTTGGAAATGCCGCATCTAAAATTTCTATAATCTCGTTAGCAATGGTTTCGCGTTCTTCGTGACTAATATCCGGTTGGTAATACTTTGCCCGAGCTTCGGTGAGTTGCTCAATATAAGCATAGCTAAACATATCAGCCTGAATGTTTTTCAAACTATCGGCACAAATAATTTTTGTTTCGATATTGGGCATGGGTGTTATGCCATTCTCCGTTTTCTGGTCGATAAGAAGCGAAATAAAGAAACGCAATTTGGTAATCTGAACTGCCATGGGTTGTATATCGATGCCGTAAATGCTGTCGCGGATTATCCCAAGTTTTCGTCCATAATCGTCGAGATGCGTACTGAGCACTTTTTTAAATTCTGTTCGTTGAGCCACATCAACATTATTCAGTTTCAACTCTATCCACAATTCATTGTGAGGGTCAACCATTTTCAGAATATCTACCATGCGATGCAACATGCCCATAGGGAATGCTCCCGAACCGCATGCAGGATCGAGCATTTTAAACTTATCCAAACCGTTGACTACTGCTTTGCAAAACAGTTTGTTATCTGTATGAAGAATATTAAAATAGACCAAATCGCTTACTTGTTTGCGTATATTGGTCAATGTGGGGTATTTATCGGTAATGTATTTTACAAGGTACAAAAACAAACTATCGTTTACCATTTCGAAAATATTTTTTCGTGGTGTATAATAACTTCCGGTCAGTTTACGAATGCTTTTAATAGTACTTTCATCGAGGTTTGGGTCTAACTCAGCCAATAGGTTTTCGAATACCAATCCTAACATTTCGGGGTCGAGAGCAATATCTTCCTCGAATGGTGTGTTTTCGTCTAAGGTAAATTTGTACGATTTCAATATCCCATTTAATCCTTTGTGTTCCACCGACCGGACTTCTGTTCTGGCTCTTGCTCCTCTACCTGTAGTTACTTCTTCATCTATCTCGATACCATAAAACAGAAAGTTTGGAATATTAATGACGGCATCTTCGATGCTTTCATTGTAATTGTCTTCCCGCAACTTATCAAAAATTCCACCATTCAAATAAGGAATTGTTGTAAACCAATCCACATTTACATCCGGATGCAAATATTTTAGCCATCCAAAATCTTTCAGCGATTTTTTTTCTTTTTTATTCAGCGCATTGAAAAATATATTTTGTAATATGCCCCGATAATAAGAATTGCTTTTCAGGAAATTAGGCTCATTTATATCATTAGTAAGTTTGTATTTATTTTCTTCCCAATCGGTTAACTCTAACAATTGGGGTTTTATCAACCCTTTTTCTTTTACAAACCAACAAAACAGTGTACGTGCCAACAAACGAACCAAAAAGTTTTTTACATTCTCATTCTCAGTTATATATTCGGGCTTGAAAGGCAATTTAATGTTTTGAATGGCATAATAGAACCAATCCTGCAAGTCGCCATAAAACTGGTCGTTCAATGCCTGAACTGAGAATTTTGTTTGCCAGTATTTATGCAGTTTATTGTAGCTTGTTACATTTTCGCCTGTAATTTTTAAATCAGATAATATTTTCAGATGAGCAGCATGTGTCTTATCAATAACAATATCTTTCAGCATGGTGATTTTTCCAATTTTCTCACCATTGCGCCATGTTTGCACATAATCTTTGCGTTCGGTTGTTGCAAAGGCAATTTCATTTCCATATTTAAAAACCACAGCCACAGGCATTTTCTTACTTATTCGGTTGAATGCGCGTGTGAGTTCGGACAGTTCGCTTCGGGTGGGTTGTTTGCTAAGTTCCAAGGCAAAAACCATCAAACCTTCGTAGCTTTTATCGCTTTCTTTGATGGCTTCGGTGTATGTGTACGATGAACTATTTTCGGTCTGAAAAACGGCATTATCCACTAAACCAACAAAATAGGTTTTGGTTACGGAGTTGAAAATAAGATTCTCTTTGTAATATTCGCGAAGCACATCTTTTGCAGGAAGCGATTCGGCAGTATTAGAGTTTAAACGAATACCTAATTGTTCGAAAAAATTAGTTGTAGCTTCAAAAAGTGTTGCCGTTGAAAATAGAGATAGATTCATAAGTTTTACTTGTTAGATATTACAAACCAATTGATTAAATCGAAATTGTCTTTTTTGTATTTGTCTTCGAGTTTTTTCTGTGTTGGCGAAATTTTTTGTGGTGCAAAATTTCCTGAAAATAAGTCCTGAATCTGATTTACCGAAACAGGAGCTGCCTGACTTTCAATCCATTTACCTATTGAATTTGCTAAATGATTTAAAACTATTGTATCACCTTGCTCAATACTTTTCGGCACATAGCGTGTTTCCATTTTATGCCATTTCAGAAAAGCTAGAATTTCCTGATTGTTGTTTAATACCAGCTCCTTTTTTGCCTTTTCGTTTGTTGCGTTATGTATCAAATGTATTTCGTCGTACACATGGTTTTTGGCTTCGTCGGGGCGACGTGGATAACCCAATACTGCTACCACACTATCGGGCATTTCGCGCCATTTTTTGTTGGGGCGGAACTTAAAGCCGGAATACACTCCATTAGGAATTTTCTGAAAGAATTCTTCGTTCTTTTTAAAAAATTCAAATAATTCCTGTCGGAATTGCTCTAACGATAAATCGTTCAAACCCAATGTTTCATCATTAGTTTCGATATCGTCCCATGTAATTTGAAGTTGTTGGAGCATTTTTTGAGCTTGCTTGGGCAGCAATGGATTTTCTTCGACCATGCGCTCAAATTCAGGAGTCAGTTTATCGTCGAGCTCAGTTCCTACCACACTCATCAACGCCATGCGGTTTTCTACTCTCGATTTTAAGCGCAAGTAATCCTCGTAATTTTTTCCGGGCCAAAAGTTGATACCATTTATAATTTTGTTGGGTGAGCCAAGACGGTCGATACGTCCCATACGCTGTATAAGGCGCACCGGATTCCAGTGAATATCGTAATTCACCACTGTATCACAGTCCTGCAGGTTTTGACCTTCACTCAAACAATCGGTAGCTATCAGTATATGAATGGGATTATCAATCTTTTTGAAGGTTGGTTTGTCGTACTTTTTTATCAACTCCAACCATTTTTCGTAAGACACTTTCCAACGTTCGCCGCTTTTAAACTCATCGCCTAACTTTGCATTTACGTATAGCAAACTCCAGTCTTTTTCGTTATATAACTTAGTGAAGGGTGCAAATCGTTCCAGTATTGGTTCAAATTTATTGCCCGTATATCCGTCGTTGGTTTCACTAATTGAGCCCGAAACAAAAGCAATATTTTCAAATCCTTTTCGGTTTAATTCATCATATAGAAATTTGGCGGTGTCTTTAAAAACAGTAAAAATCAATATCTTTTTGTTCTTTGATTTTTGTTTTAATTGAATGTGTTCTATCAGTTTATCCAATTTATCATCGGATGCGTCACCTGCTTTATAGGCTTTTTCATAAACATCTAAATTTGATTTTAACTTTTTTAGTTTTACTACATCTGCCTCTAAGTGTTTGCGGAAAACATCGATATTGGTAATTGATGATAGGGGGATTGGATTTTTCTTGCCAAGTGTTATGGGTTGTTCTTCTGCTTCACTGTTTTCGGATGCGGTATCTTCAATTTCGTCTTGTTCCTCTTCTGTGAAGTTTTCCTCCAATTCAGCATCGACTTTCAATTGTATAAATGCATCTACTTTTGTTAGTGCATTTACGTGGTGATTCAGAATATTCTCAACAGTAGATTTGAATGAAAACCAACTCGATTCCAATCGTTTCATCAACAACATATACATCATTTTTACCAAAAACTTTTCGCGTTGTTTTGGGTTTTCCAACACGCTTTCCACTTTCAAGTCTTTGATGTATTCCGAAGGGCGATAAGCAGTTAGATTTACGCGCAATGCATTCAGAATATCGTCGAACGATTTAAGGTCACCAAAGTTTTCGGGTGCTACATATTCGTTTATCGGGTCAGCTTTTCGGGGGAAGTTCATTTCCCCAAACTCACCTTCAATCAATTTTCGGGTTCGTGCAACAATCAGCGCATCAGTCAGTTTTTCAAATTTTGCAGGGAGCTTGCTTATAAAATCGGCAATTTTACGGTCGCTGAGGTTCGACCATTCACCAAAGTCTTTTTGTGCTGTCCGAAACACATTTTCGAGACTTTCAATTTCTAGGTCGGTATCTTTAAAACCATCGTCCAATCCTTTGGTCATGAGTTTAAACTGATTACGTATATCCATCAGTTTATTATTGATGGGTGTAGCCGAAAGTTGCAAAACTTTGATGTCACGGTTTTTACGTTCGGGCAGTAAAACTTTTTGTACCAAGAACTTGTAACGCGATGATTTGTCGTTTCGTAAATTATGACTTTCATCAATTACAATTAGCAATTTTTGTTTACGCTGAATTCTGCCAAGACTAAAATCGGGATAGTTTGTAGTAAGTCGTTCGTCCTGCAAATCAGTGTGGTTTCGCACAAAGTATTCCAATTCGTCATTCTCGAAGCGCGAACCGCTGTGGGCACGGTATTGCTCCCAATTGTTGCGGAGTTTTTTGGGACAAAACAGTATAACAGTGTATCCTTTAATCTCAAAATATTTCATTACAGCCAAGGCTGTCCATGTTTTTCCCAAACCTACAGCATCGGCAAGTATCGCTCCGTTGAATTTTTGAAGCATTTTTATCAAACTAATAGCTCCTTTTTGTTGATAGGGAAACAGTGTTTTGTAAATGTCGGTTTCTTCTAAGTGAGCTATTTCACGTTTGAACTCGGCATCGGTTGAGAGTGAAAGTAAATCATCTTTAAAAAGTTCGTACAAAACTTTGTAATACAAATCGATAGGCTCCCATGGCTTCCACAAGTTGGTAATTAATTCAATCAAATATTCTTTTACATCTTGTTTCGATTTATCAGGCAATTCAATTTTATCCTGCGCAATATTATCCCATTGATGTTTAAACCATTTTTTAAGTTCTTTAAACTCATTGTCGTTGCCTGTTGTAGCGGTATTTAGCTCAATATTACTGCTTTCCTTTAAGCCCAAACCAGCATCGGTCAAATTGGAACTACCAATAATTTCGTAGTTTTTTCGAGCATCTTTATCGGTGTAAATATAGGCTTTGGCATGACAGAAGTTTCGCTGAGTCGATTTGATAGCGACATTATCTTGCTTTAAAAACTCCACTGCTTTCAATGCTGAATTGCTCAAAGCCAAGGTGCTTTCGATTCCAGCGTTACCATTTAACAAATCCACAATTCGGTTCACTTGGTTTTCGTCTTGCATCAAGTTACCCAATATCATCCTGAATTTCTCTGCCTGATTCATTTCTTCGTGCATCAATGCTAGCGCATGCACCGAGAAAAATCCGGTAACTAAATCTAATTCACCCTTTTCAGTATAATTTTTCAGAAAATCGAATACTTTGTAATGTTCGTTTTCTTCTGTTTTGGTTTTGTTATCGAGCAGCATAAATTCGTAGTATTAAAGTTATTTTTATTAATTCTTACCATTCTTCATTCCCTTTGCCAGCAAGTATTCTTCGTGGTAAGGCAGTTTTAGTTCCATAAGTATTTCGGGTAAGGCTATAGCAAAGCTTATGTAGTAGTAAGCAAGAATTTGGTAGCCGCTGAATGTTATGTCGGGTATCGATTTTAGTTTATAGCCGGTAAATTCGGGGTCGTAACCTTTGGTGCCTTGTTGTGCTATATCGAAAGCTGTTTTTTTGACTTCCTCAGTTG
>CAYXQZ010000115.1:0-9346 GCA_964466415.1 uncultured Paludibacter sp. | reverse complement strand
CATTTAAACCCAGGAAAAGTAATACAAAAAGTGAAACACAAAATTTTACTTTTTGAAATTTTTGAATTGTAGAATTTTTTTTCATGATAATTCTAGTTTATAGAGATTACGAATAAATGCGAATCAGGAGTTGAAAAATAGTCCGTAGGACTTCAATATCAATAGAATAAACAGGTATCAATGTTTTATTATCCGTAGGACATAAATGTTATATCTTTGTATATCCCCTATGGGGAATTGATTTTGTTTATTTCTATTTTCTATTGGTATACATTCCCTACGGGAAATAGCTTACTATAAGAAAGATAGATTTATTTTCAACTCCAGATTCGCATAATTATTGAATATTCACCTGCACTGTTAGCAAGTCATTCAAAGTGCCACCTGCATAATCGCGCACTTGTAGTTTGAATAAATCGCTTATGCTGCTACTACCATTGTTGAAGTATTTCACGTTTTTGAAATCAATATCAGCTTGTGTAAAGCGTCCGCCAATTCCCAACGGTAATCCACCTTTTGTAATTATTCCATCAGTAGGCAATTCAGTTAGTTCATAAATAATATTACGGTCGGGATATAGCAAGTTTAAGGTTGAGGGATAGGGACCAACCATCGAGAGCATATCTTTTGTTAAAGTAACATAACTCCCTTTGGAGCAAATTAAAGGGATGTTATTAAGAACTGTTAGTTCCGTTGTTCTTGGACCGTTGATGTCGATAAAAGCAGGGTTAACTGATTTTGATGGATCATCTTCGTGTTTCCAACCGAGATTGAACGCGCCATTAACTGACTTTTCACTCGGACGAACAGCAAGAAACAACGGTTTTCTTACCGGTTTTGCGTAATAGTTTTTGATAAAATCAGTCAAATCAAGTTGATACCAGGTTTTAGGTATTAAAACTCCTGTGGCTTCTTTTATAAAAGTTGTAGTATCGGTTAGTGATGGTTTAAAAGTTTTTGTTATAGTCTTAATGCTATTGCTATATTCATCCCAGTTAATTTCCTCACTAATATCATAAAAATCCAATGATGATAATTGTGGACTTGAAGTTGTATTTGTATTCAAGTAAAAATTCAAAGTGGCAGATGAAATTTCGGCTAATTGAGTTAATTCTTTTTGTTCGAAAAGGATGAACCCCGTGCGGTTCAGGGCACCATTTGTGCGATTACCAGCTGAAATTTCTCTATCCCAATAAGAAAAGCTTGATGTTGAACCAACGTATGTATGTGTATCGCCCTCAACATTTAATCGTATTCCCATGGCTGGCGAATTGTCGGGAGCTGGTATTTTAGGTAAAAAACGAGGAAAACCATCTACTACCTGAGCTACTTTGTCTTTAAACACCATATCTTGCTTCGAAACAATAAGTTGTGTTGCTGAGAGTAAAGTATCGGTACTTGGTACTTTGTTTACATAAAGCACATATTTATCAGTCACAGAAGAATTTCTGCTGATATAAATGTAGTTACTGCTATGCGAAATAACCTGATTATCAGTATTATCTATCATTTCGGAAGACACAAATCTGCCCGGAAGGATCATGTATTGTAATAATGCACGCAAAGCTCCTTTATTCATTTCTGTAATGCTGGTGTAACCTGCACCCTTTAACAATTCATTAAATGCTAGATTTGAAGGAATAATAATGGTTTCGGAAGTATCTCTCGAAATTTCATCAACCATTTCGGCATGAACGATAGCTTCATAATAGATTGTCAAAATTGGATCTTTTCCTGATTTCAGATAGTCAATCATTTTTACCTTCACCAAAACATTGGGAGTTGTATCAATTTCGTATGAAGTCATTAACTCACAACTACTTAATAATGTGAGCAACAACAGCGGAATATAATATATAAATTTCTTTTTCATTGCATTTTAGTATTTAAAATTATTACTTATAATATTCATTCTGAATAATTAAACCATTGCTGTTCCTAATTTCGTTGAGGTGAATTGGCCATACAAAGCTTAATGGATTATTCTGACCATTTATTGGTTCCATAAATTTCACGACGTTTCCGGTTCTAATCAGGTCGAAATAGCGATGTCCTTCAAATGCTAATTCTAATTTTCGCTCTTGTAGTACAATTTCTTTAATCTGTTCAAGTCCTAAATTTGTATATGTTGACTCGGGAATAATCATATTCTTGCCCCCTGCACGATTTCTAATCAGGTTAATCAGTTCCATAGCTGCTTTTATATTTGCCGCTTGTTTTATGGGATCAACTTCTGTGTCATTCAAATACACCAACGCTTCGGCTTTTAACAGCACCGTTTCCGCAAGTCGGAGCAAAATTATATTTCTAATGTCTTGATTTCTGATGAAAGGACCATTGAAAAATTTGTAGGCTTTCGGGTTACCAAAGAAGGCAATATATGCTCGCCAATCTTTACTATCAAATTCATCCATAAATTCGATACGAGGTGCTAAAGTGGGAGCAGTTATGGCAAGAAATCCGTAAAGTGAATTATTGTTTTCGTTGTCTTCTATGCTAAATGGCATTTCGAAAATTGATTCTTTACTCACGCCAACATTGAACATTTGCGAATACTCAGTTTTGATCATAATAGTATTTAAGAAATCACCTGTTAACGATTTT
Organism: uncultured Paludibacter sp.; assembly: GCA_964466415.1. Taxonomy (GTDB): domain Bacteria; phylum Bacteroidota; class Bacteroidia; order Bacteroidales; family Paludibacteraceae; genus Paludibacter. The sequence goes on along the minus strand of CAYXQZ010000115.1, from coordinate 6,742 downwards.
GCTGCCACCGAATCGTAGAGCTGTACCAATGAATAATTTGTATTAACAATGGGAACAGTACTGGTGCTGTTTAAAATTTTATTGGTGCTTGTAATAACAGCTGGCCAATTGTGTTGCCATGCATATACCTGTGCCTGAATGGCATAAGCAGCAGTGCGAGTAAAAGTAAATTTATCGAAGCTGCTCGAAGGTATCAATCTTATAGCATCAGCTAAATCGGCTTGAATTGTATCTAATACTTCAGCTTGTGGTTTGCGAACTTCTTCTATACCTTCACCTTCGGTAAATGGAGTTAAAACTAAAGGCGCATCACCCCAAATTCTAGCAATCCAGAAATAGGCAAATGCTCGCATGCAATAAGCCTGACCCATATAGTTATTTCCTTTTGTCGACGTAATCACTTTCGATTCGATCATTTTTGGAGTATGATAAAGTACCAAATTAGCTTGTTTTATAATATCATAAAACGAAGCCCAAGAAGCATAGCTACTATTTTGATCTAAAGAATTACTTAATACTTTTTCTGTAGAAATACTTCTGGTATTATACAACCAATATATGTCTGCCCGTAAGTCGCCATAAACTAAGAAATTAGCTCCAAGAGCTGCTTGCATCAAATCATATCCGCCATTAAGCGTAGCTTCCATGTGCGATTCTTGTGTAAAGAAATTTGAATCGCTCCAGCCTGATTTTGGTTCTCTATCTAAAAAGTCACTGCATGATGTTAAAAATCCAACGCAGAATAGAATTATTATATAGCTTATCTTATTCATTTTTTTATTGTCTTTAATTGTTTTTTAAAATGTAATATCAACACCCAAATTATACGAACGGTTTTTAGGGAACGAACCATTGTCGACGCCTCTCACAAAAGAGTCAGTTGATGAGTTTGCCTCCGGATCATAACCACTGTAATTACTCCATGTCAACAGATTTGAACCCGAAACATAAATATTAAAACCTTTAATAAAAGATTTTTTCAATATTTTTGAAGGAATTCTATAACTCAATGTTACATCTTTTAAACGAGTGTAGGAAGCATCTTCCAAACTAAAGTCAGATGGACGGAAGTTCTCCATTCTATCACTATATCGCAACATTGGGAAATCTGTCACATCGCCTTCCTTTTGCCAACGGGCACGAACGTCTTGCCCCAAACTATTGGTGAGGGCGACTCTGTTTCTTTCCCTGCGCAAGTCATTCATCACTTGTGCACCGTAGCTAAATTGTACGAATACATTCAGGCTAAAGTTTTTATATGAAAAGGTATTACCGATGCCTCCAATAAAAAGTGGATGTGGACTACCAACAATCTGACGATCGTTGTCATCGATTATACCATTATTGTCTATATCGTCCCAAATCATATCGCCCCCTTTAAAAGCTTCGCCATTAATAGAACCTTTCAATACCGGTCTGGTAATTGTTCCATCAGGTGAAGTCCACATATTATCAGATGTTTTTGAATAAACTCCAAGTGCTTTATGGGTATAAAAAATTGCCATTGGCTCACCAACACGTGCCACCGAATAAGTACCCACAATAATATCTTCATTATAAGGGAGAGCTGTTATTTTATTACGGTTAAACGAAATATTAAAGCTGCTATTCCATTTAAATGCACCATCTAAATTTACGGAATTCACTAAAAACTCCAATCCTTTGTTTTCGATAGTACCAAAGTTTGTTGCTATTGAATTAAAACCTGAATAATCAGGAAGTGGGAAATTGTAAAGTAAATCGTCGCTTTCTTTTAAATATGCATCGGCTGTGAGACTAAGTCTGCCATCGAAAAATATCAAATCAATACCGGCGTTGTATTGGGTGGTGTTTTCCCAACCCAAAGTGCTATTTGCTAATCCATCCTGAACAACTGCTACATTGCCATTATACCTTCTGGAACCAGCAGAATATTGACCTCTCCATGTGTAATTTCCAATAGATTGATTCCCGGTGTTTCCATAACTAAGACGAATTTTTCCATCCGTAAGTGCATTTTTAGCAAACGCCATAATTTTTTCGTCAGAAAAACGCCAACCTAATGATGCCGAAGGAAAATAACCATGACGTTTATCGGGTCCAAAGCGCGACGAAGCATCACGCCGAAGAGTAAATGAACCAAGATAACGGCTTTTGTAATTATAGTTTACACGTCCGAAATATGAAATCATAGCACTTTCGGATAAGGATTCAGTAATACTGGTAGTTTGTCCGGCGTTTTGAATAGGGCGAATATATTCATCAATATAATCCATACCATCGAGTGTAAGGCGATATATGCTGTTGTAGCTTACTGAATGTCCCAATACAGCATTGATACTGTGATCTTTCAATTTCAAGTCGTATGTTAATATGTTTTCGTTCTGAAACCTTCTGCTTTCATCCTTTAAATACTTTCCAATATCCCGGCGTGCATCTACATTTGTATTACTATCAAAATCGCGTGGAGTATAAGTGCTTTGTTTTATGTCACTTATGTCTGTTGATACGGTTGAGCGGAGGTCCAGGTTTTTTAAAATACTCCATTCTACATATTGACTTAGTACAATCCAATCTCTGTTAAACTGAATAGGAGCTCTTAAAGCTAATGCCAACGGATTGCGCATATCTCTCGTTCCTGTCCAATTGGGCACATTGCCCTCTAAATCATAAGGAGAAAAAAATGGCATAGTAAATAATGCGGCGCGTATGACACTGGTAGAACTACCGCTACCTGACAATACACGTTTGTAATCAATTTTTGAATAGGAGATATTTGTGCCTGCTTTAAATTTATCTGTAATTTTATATGTAAAATTCGCTCTGCCATTGTACTGATTATAATCTGTTCCGACTATTATAGGCTTCACATCGCGATATCCTAAAGCAACACCATAAGAGAAATTTTTATTACTTCCTCGTATACTTAAATCGTTTTTAGTTTGGTAAGTGTCACGCAGAATAACTGATTGCCAGTCGGTCGTGCGTAAATAATCGGGATGAAAAGGGTTTGTAATCCAAAGTGCACTTGGTACTCTACCATCGTTTATTAGTGCTTCAGAATATGCAGATCGAAATTCATCTGATGTCATAACATCCAAATGTCGGCTTATCTGAACCAGGCTCGAAGTATGACTTAAAGTAATTGTTGGTTTAACTTCATCCAGTTTATTACCGCCCTTGGTAGTAATTAAAATTACACCATTTGCAGCACGAGATCCATAAATTGCAGCAGAGGATGCATCTTTCAAAACTTCAACCGATTCGATATCAGCAGGATTCAAACCTGCAATTGGACTAAAAGTAGCATCGCCATTAATAGAAGTTATGTTTTCACTATCGATAGGAACACCATCAATTATATAAAGTGGTTCGCTTCCTCCGCTGAGCGACGATGCACCACGAATAGAAATAGTAGCTCCTGCTCCCGGTTCGCCCGAATTGGAAACAATGTCCATACCTGGAATTTTGCCCTGAAGTGCTGTATTGAGATTTCCCCCAGCATTATTTTCAATATCTTTAGCCGAAATAGAACTTATAGACCCGGTAATATCACGCTTAGCCTGTTTACCGTATCCAATAACCACAACTTCGTCTATTTTAACAAAGTTCTCTGCAAGCACGACTGTCATTTTTTCGTTTTTGGGATCAATGCGAACCGTGTTTTTCTTCATTCCTATGTAAGAAATATCTATCAGTTTGGTGCCTGGAGTAATTTCCAATTTAAAATTTCCATTTACATCACTCACAGTTCCCCGTTTAGTACCTGTTGACATAACTGTCGCACCAATTATTGGCTCGCCTTTTTCGTCCAGCACTTTACCGCTTACTTGTTTTATGGCTGTAGCTGCTCCTTCAAAAGCCGATTTTGGCGTTAAAATAATATAGCCATTTTGATGTTCGGCTACAATTTTACTGCCATCAAATGCCTCTTTAAGTAAATTAGAAATTGTTTTTTCTCCAATTTCGGCTTTAACTTTTTGGTCTACATCAATTTCATCTGAATTAACAACAACTTTATAGGTGCCTTTACTCTCAATCAAAGTAATCATGTCTTTAATGTTCATTGACCGACTTTTAACTGATACTTTGTCTGACTGAGGATTTGTAATTTGCCCCAAAGCAGTTGCTGAAATTGACAGTGAGATAACAATACATACAAAAGTTCTGAACTTTCGAAATATTGACGTGATTCGTTTTAAAAAATTTTCGTTCATGTTTTCAATATATTTAGATTTATAATTTAAAGAATCGTTTCTTATAAATAAGTTATTTAATACTAAACCTCTTTTTTTCTCCAGTTAGGGTTACTCCGCATGGATGAATGACGACAGCCCTGAATTCATAGGTATTTCCTTTTTCTGCTTTAAGTAAATTCTGAGAAAAATCACCTACAGTACTTTGAGTTATAATTTGCTCTGTCCTTTTCCATTCTGTAACTTTAAGATTATCAACAAAGCCACCATAAGGTCGCCATTCGAAGCAAACTTTCAGCTCCTTTGAATCACCCATATTCGACACTTTTCCTTTTAAAGTTACAGTTTCACCTGCAACACTTGCACCCATAGTTTCAAAAGCAGAAGGTATAAATGCAGCTTCAACATTTTCAAGTTTTACTGTAATTGGATTTGGCCATTTACCATTATTGTAAATCCGTTGAGCTCGAACTACTGAAATGTGCAGACCATCTTCCTTTTGAGTAAAACGTGATTTTGCATCAATGTCATTACGATATTCAACCACTTTATCGTTTTGCCCCAACACACTGATTTTGGTTTGTGGAGTTGCTTTAATTGAGCCTATTACAAATTCTTTTCGATCACCTCTTTCCCAATCAGGAATTTTGGTAATTACTACATAAACTGTCTTTCTGTCTTTAGATGCCGTGAACCACAGATTAGATTCATTACATATAACCCATGGACGTACATTCTCAACGGCTTCGTGATTTATAAAATTCCAGGTTGTAAGTTCTGAAAGCCTGCGTTCTTCGGGGTCAGCAATTGTACCATCCGGCTTTGGTCCTACATTCAAAAGTAAATTACCTCCTTTAGCTCTTGTCTCCACTAAAATTTCAATCAGTCGGGTTCCCGATTTCAGTTCATCGTTAGTAGGTTTATACTGCCACTGTGTTCCCATAGTTATGCACGATTCCCATAACTCGTCCTTACCTACTCCGGGTAGTGTTTGCTCTGGCGTATTTACAGCTCCGCGTGTAATAACAACATTCGGTTGATGTTTCCAGGCTTCTTCCAGACATTCTTTTTTTGGAGAACCATCTATAAAAAACATATCAATATCGCCATATTGTGTAAAGAGTTCTTTCGTTTGTTTTCGGATTAAATCCGCTAAAGCTGCTCTTTGTTCAGGTGTAAATTTCACACCTCCTCTTTTTACATCTATTTTATTGTCGTACAAAAACTTGAAATCTTCCGGAGAATAATAAATTCCCACTGCAAGTCCTGCTTTACGTGCACCTTCAACGTATTCTTTCAACAAATCTTTTTTGTAAGGTGTATTGGTAATTTTATAATCAGTCGTTTTTGTGTCCCACAAACAAAAACCATTATGATGCTTGGCTGTGATGCAAATATATTTAGCACCAGCTAATTTTGCCTGTATAGCCATGCGATATGCATCGTATTTATACGGATCAAAGGTTTTGGGAAGTTCATTTAAATAGCGATTCATGTAATCATCCGAAGCGCCCACCATAGAATGGCTGATAACCATTCCCAACTGACTGTCGAGGCTCCAATGCAGGAACAAACCAAAACCAAGATCTCTCAACCATTCCTGACGTTCGGGTTTATTTAGATTAGTAACAATTTTGTTGTCATTTTCTTCTTTTTGAGAAAAAAGTTGATTTACCGAGCTAAAAAGAATAATTGCAATAAATAGTGTTTTTAATGTTTTTTTCATTTGATATATTGCAAATTAATAAATAATGCGTATTTAATGGTGCAAAAATACGAGAAAATTGCCCATGTTGATAATAAAATAATTTATTTAAGTGGTAAATTCGTACAAAAATGGAATTGATAATTCATAATGATTCTGTGTGTGTTTTTTTTGTGTTAATTATTACTTGTAGTTCGGGTCTAAACCAAACCGGATTATAAGCAGTATCTCCGTTGGCCATGGTAATCGGATACTGATCCTCATCTTTGTCGTTGAACATACGACCAATATAGAGCACATCAATACCAAAGTGGTCGATGATTTCCATATCGGGTTGTTGGTGACGGATGGCTGTGAACATTTTTTTCGCGTGAGTTCATTTTGAAGTATTTTATTAAGGCAAAATTTATTGATTTCAATAGGTTGCAAATATACATTCGAATATCCCAACACAATTCAATAAATCAGTGTTTTCATTTAAAGAATCCGTTGTTTCATTCTTTTTTGTCAGATTCATATAATTTGATAACCGATTCATATGTTTTTTCATTTCAAAAACACAAGTATATTGTTTCATAAAATTGGAGTCAGGCATCAGTTATTAGCTCCTGATGTAAAAAAACTTATGACTTATTATGCTGATTTTGAGAAAACAGTTTCAGGCGAAGGCCGGCTGGAAATGATAGAGAATGCAAAAGCAAGTCCCAAAGAAGCACGAAAATAAGCCAATCAACGAATATAAAAAATCAACCCCGAATAAATTGAATTTATTGGGGTTGTCTTTTTTAATCTAGAATATTACAATTCTCTGATTCGAATATTTTTAAACCACACTTCAAAATGGAATATCTGAAATCATAGG
>CAYXQZ010000114.1:1886-9457 GCA_964466415.1 uncultured Paludibacter sp. | reverse complement strand
TTTTCGGCTTTTTTGAGTTTTTCGGGTCCCATATTTTCGCCTGCAAGTATAAATGATGTTTTGGCTGAAACGCTACCTACATTTTTTCCACCATTTTGTTCAATGAGCGTTTTGTATTCGTCGCGCGAATGTTTTGAAAAAGTGCCACTAATTACAATGGATAATCCACTTAATGCATCACCCGCTGGTTGAAGTTTGTCCTCCGAAACTTGCATTTGCAAACCGTGTTTTTTCAATCGGTTAATCAGTTCAATACTTCGTTCGTCCGAAAAATATTTTTGTACACTTTGAGCAATGCGTTCTCCAATTTCATCCACCGCAATTAATTCTTCAAAAGTTGCTGTTTCTAACTTTTCGATTGTTTTAAAAGCAAAAGCTAATTTCTTAGCTACTGTCTCGCCTATATACCTTATTCCCAAAGCAAAAAGCACACGTTCGAAAGGCACATCTTTGGATACTTCGCAGGAAGTTTTAATATTTACGGCCGATTTGTTGCCTAATCGTTCAAGTCGGGCCAAATCAGGTACTTTCAACTCGTAAATATCGGCAATATTTTTTAGTAGCCCATTTTCAAAAAGTAAAGCTATTGTTTCGCTGCCAAGTCCATCAATATTCATGGCTTTGCGACTAACAAAATGTTCCATTTTGCCTTTTATTTGAGGTGGACAGCCATTTTCGTTTGGACAATAATGGGCGGCTTCGCCTTCGATACGTATAAGTTCCGAACCACATTCGGGGCAGTTTTTAATAAAGTTCACCTTGTCGCCTATCAAAAGTCGCGCATCGAAATCTACAGCTGTTATTTTTGGAATAATTTCTCCGCCTTTTTCCACAAAAACCATATCGCCAATGTGTAAGTCGAGCGAAGCAATAATGTCGGCATTGTGAAGCGATGCTCGTTTTACGGTTGTGCCCGAAAGCTGCACCGGATCGAGGTTTGCAACGGGTGTTACCGCTCCCGTTCGCCCAACTTGATACGAAACAGAGTTCAATCGGGTTACTGCTTTTTCGGCCTGAAATTTATATGCAATTGCCCAACGTGGCGATTTGGCTGTGAATCCCAAGTTTTTTTGTTGAAGCAAAGAGTTGACTTTTAGCACAATACCATCGGTGGCAACAGGTAAGTTTTTTCGTTCAGTATCCCAATAAGTGATAAAATCAAAAACTTCTTGTACTGTTTTACAAACACGGGTAGCATCCGAAATTTTAAAACCCCACGAATGTGCTGCTTTTAAATTTTCGGAGTGTAAGTCAGTTGGCAAAGTTTCGCCTAACATATAGTATAAATAGGCATCCAATTTTCGTTGTGCTACAATAGTCGAATTTTGGAGTTTCAAAGTGCCCGATGCTGCATTGCGTGGGTTAGCAAACAGCTGTTCTTCCTGCGCTTCACGTTCACGGTTAAGTTCGTCAAAAACAGCCCATGGCATTAATATCTCGCCGCGAATTTCAAATTTGGAAGGAAAATTAGCTTGTAAACGTAACGGTATACTTCGGATAGTTTTTACATTAGCAGTTACATCATCGCCTTTTTCGCCATCGCCACGCGTTACAGCTCGTACGAGTAAACCATTTTCGTAAGTTAATGAAATAGATGTGCCATCGTATTTTAATTCGCACACCAATTCAAAATCTTCGTTCAGCGCTTTGCGAACGCGTTCGTAAAAATCCTGCACTTCGCCTTCGGAATAAGTATTACCTAGCGAAAGCATGGGGTAGGAGTGAGCCACTTGTTCGAAGCCAGAGACACTATCGCTACCAACACGTTGCGTGGGTGAATTGGGGTCGAAAAACTCAGGATGTTGATTTTCCAGTTCCTGTAATTCGCGTAGTTTTTTATCAAAATCGAAATCGCTGATGGTTGGTGCCGAAAGTACGTAGTAATTATAATTGTGTTGCTCCAACTCGCGACGTAGTGATTCTATTTTGTGTTGCATGCCTTCTTTTTTTTAACCGACCACAAATATATACATAAGTTTGAAACAGAACAATAATAAATGCATTATAAATCTTCTAAATTGCTATTTTTTTTGATAGTTTGCTTGCAAATTTGATTGCAATATGGAAAAATTTCGTTAATTTTGTGGTCGATTTTCAATCGTGTAAAATATACTGAATATCAATCAATTAATATATTAAATAAAATTATTTACGTATGAAACCAATGACTAAAAGTCCGCTACAGGTTGCACGTGCTACCTACCAGCCAAAATTACCAGCGGCATTAAAAGGCAATGTGGTATTAAAAGAAGGTGCTGCTACTGAATCGGTAGCCGATCAGGCCGATATTAAAGCGCTTTTTCCGAATACTTACGGTATGCCGTTGATCTCTTTCGAAGCTGGTGAGGCTCAAGCAAATCCTGTTGTAGGAGTAGGTGTAATTCTTTCGGGCGGTCAAGCTCCTGGTGGTCACAATGTTATTTCAGGATTATTCGATGGACTTAAAGCATTGAATCCTAACAATAAATTGTATGGATTTTTAGGTGGCCCAAGTGGTTTAGTTGATCATAGCTATATTGAGCTTACCGAATCTATTGTTAAAGAATACCGCAATACGGGTGGTTTTGATATTATTGGTTCAGGTCGTACCAAATTAGAAGAAGATGCACAATACGACAAAGGCGAAGAAATTTGTAAAAAATTAGGTATCAATGCAATTGTTGTAATTGGTGGTGATGATTCGAATACAAATGCTTGTGTGTTAGCTGAATACTACAAACAGAAAAATACAGGAATCCAAGTAATTGGATGCCCAAAAACTATTGACGGTGACCTTAAAAATGAAATGATTGAAACTTCGTTTGGATTTGATACTGCTTGTAAAGTTTACTCTGAACTTATTGGTAATATCCAACGCGATGCAAATTCAGCTAAAAAATATTGGCACTTTATCCGTTTAATGGGTCGTTCGGCATCACATATCACATTGGAATGTGCACTTCAGAGCCAACCAAATATTTGTATTGTTTCCGAAGAAGTGGAAGCTAAAAACATGACTTTGAAAGATGTTGTTGAAGATATTACTTCTGTAATTGTAAATCGTGCTAGTTTTGGTTTGAACTTCGGTACAATTCTTATTCCTGAAGGATTAATTGAATTTATTCCTGCTATGAAGAAATTGATTTCGGAATTGAACGATTTATTGGCTCACAACGATGATTTTAATGCGCTGGAAACTGATGACGAAAAACGCCAGTACGTTAAAGGAATGTTAAGTGTAGACAGTCGCGATGTGTACAACAGCTTACCTAAAGGCATTGCTAAACAATTAACATTGGATCGTGACCCACACGGTAATGTACAAGTTTCACTTATCGAAACCGAAAAATTGCTTATTGAGATGGTTGCTAAACGTTTAGCTCAACTTAAAGCCGAAGGTAAATACAAAGGTAAATTCTCTGCAATCAATCACTTCTTTGGTTACGAAGGACGCTGTGCTATCCCTTCAAACTTCGATGCTGATTATACTTACTCATTGGGTTATACGGCTTCTGTATTAATTTCAGCAGGTAAAACAGGTTATATGTCGTCGGTACGTAACTTAACTGCACCTGCAGCCGAATGGATTGCTGGTGGTGTGCCTATCACCATGATGATGAACATGGAACGCCGTCATGGTAAAATGAAACCTGTAATTCAAAAAGCATTGGTTTTGTTGGATGGTGCTCCTTTCCAATACTTTGCAAAACACCGTGTGGATTGGGCTGACGAAAAACAAAGCTATGTATATCCGGGTCCTGTTCAGTACTACGGTCCTAGCGAAGTGTGCGATCAACCAACACGTACGCTTTTGTTAGAGCACGGAAAATAATAGTTTTTCAAAATATAAAAGAGAACGGAATTGATTTTCGTTCTCTTTTTTTTACATCCATGTTTGGGTACAACTGTAAAGCTGATAGTTTTGATTGTTATTGATAAAATCACTTGATTTATTGATAGACTATTGCTCAAGAATTGCGAAAAAATGACTAATTTTGCAGCGTTAAAATACTAAGGTATATAATTTTATATAAAACATTAAAAATCAAAAGAATATGAGCAAAAAAGCATTATTGATGATACTCGATGGTTGGGGCATTGGCAACCACTCGAAAGCTGACATTATTTCGAGCACGCCAACTCCATATTGGGATTCGTTAAATGCAAATTATCCAAATTCACAATTGCTTGCCTCGGGCGAGGATGTTGGATTACCTGAAGGGCAGATGGGAAACTCAGAAGTGGGTCACTTGAATATTGGAGCCGGACGTGTAGTTTATCAGGATTTGGTGAAAATTAATATCGCTTGTCGCGACAATAGTATTTTAGAAAATCCAGCTGTAGTGAAAGCTTATAGCTATGCCCGCGACAATAAAAAGAAAATTCATTTTCTTGGATTAGTTTCAGATGGTGGTGTGCATAGTTCACTCGATCATTTGTTGAAGTTAATTGATATTGCTAATGAGTATAAAGCTGAAGCTTTTGTACATTGTTTTATGGACGGACGAGATACAGATCCAAAAAGCGGAAAAGGATTTATCGAACAACTTGATAATGCCACAAAAGGTACTACAACTAAAATAGCTACAATAGTTGGACGTTATTACGCCATGGACCGTGACAAACGTTGGGAACGTGTAAAAATAGCTTACGATTTGCTTGTTAATGGCACTGGCGAACCTACCACTGATGTTGTTGGAGCTATGCAAGCTTCGTACGACGCTGGTATTACCGACGAGTTTGTTAATCCAATTGTTTCAGTTGATGCTGCTGGAAGTCCATTAGCCAAAATTGAAGCAGGCGATGTGGTAATATTTTTCAATTACCGAAACGACCGTGCAAAAGAACTGACTGTAGTTTTAACTCAACAAGATATGCCTGAAGCGGGTATGATGACAATACCTTTGGAATATTATTGTATGACTCCTTACGATTCGTCGTTCAAAGGATTAAACGTAATGTTCGACAAAGATAATGTTCAAAATACATTGGGCGAATATGTTTCGAGCTTGGGTAAAAAACAATTACGCATTGCCGAAACTGAGAAATTTGCTCACGTTACTTTCTTTTTCTCAGGTGGACGCGAAAGTGAGTTCGAAGGCGAAGATCGCATATTAGTGCCATCGCCTAAAGTTGCTACTTATGATTTACAACCCGAAATGAGCGCTCCAGAAGTGGCCGATAAATTGGTTGCAGCGCTTAATACACAACAATACGATTTTGTAGCTCTTAACTTTGCTAATGGCGATATGGTTGGACATACTGGCGTTCGTGAAGCAATTGTAAAAGCAATTGAAACCATTGATAGCTGTGTCGAAAAAGTTGTTGAAGCGGCTAAAGCTAATGATTATGAGGTAATTATTATTGCCGATCATGGTAATGCTGATAATGCCGAAAACGAAGATGGATCGCCAAATACAGCACACTCATTAAACCCAGTTCCATTTATTTATGTAACTGAAAACAAAAATGCAAAAGTTGAAAACGGAATTTTAGCTGATGTGGCTCCATCAATTTGCACCATTTTAGGCATTGATAAACCTGCTCAAATGACAGGACGCTCTTTGATAAGTTAGTAGAGACGTGGCATGCTGCGTCTAAACAAAAAAATCGGGAAATCATTTACATGTGATTTTTCGATTTTTTTTTCGATATTAATCCAATAAAAAAACTATTTGTATTTGTTTTTTGTATAAATTTGCAATCTATAAATACTAGCATGAAAAAAATATCCCTAATCCTATTTTTGTTATCACTATTTTCTGTATGTGCTTTTACACAACAAACAACTGATAAAAAATATAGTTTAATTACGTCGACCAACAACGCGGCATTGACACTCCTCAGTATAACCGACCCCTATCTTTCACCAATTTCCTATAGCGGTATAGGTGTAGGCTTTGAACATGCTGAACGCAAGTATTTTAATCCCGAAAATACTGATTTTTCGATACAGCATAAATTAAATTCATTGGTTGGTATTGCTTTAAATCCTTCTTTTTCGGCCAGTACTACATACGTTGGTGGAACGTACAGCTGGGGTTCATTTTATCATTACCGTAAGTTGCTCAATTTGCAAATTTTAGCAGGAGCCACTACCGATGCACAGTTTGGTTTTAAATCGAATATGCGCAATGTAAACAACCCAATTAATGTAGATGTGGCTGTGAATCTGAACTTAGCTGCTTCTTTGCGGTATGATTTTGAATTGAAAAACAGAAAAATACGTTTGATTTACGATTTAGAAACACCACTTATGGGTTGTATGTTTGTGCCCTTGGTTGGAGCATCCTATTACGAAATGTTCGACTTGTGGAACCTTCGGAATACAATTCATTTTTCTTCGCTGCATAATAAATTGGCCTATAAATCAGCTTTAGTGCTCGAAATTCCAATGCGCACATCGGTATTTACGGTTGGTTTTAGTTCACATAGTTTAAAGTACGGTGCCAATGATTTGGTGTTCAAACAAAATAGCTTTTCGTTGTTGCTCGGTTATAAAATTAATTTATACAAATTCAAAGGAAATGATAATGCTGCTCCTTCCAATTTTATTAGTACCGAAAAGTAAGCTAATATTTTAAAAATGAAAAAATACTCATTCATACTTATCTTATTGTTTTTCAGTCTGTATTCGTGTATAGATGAACCTAAATTAGAGGAAAATAACCATTTAGGGAATTTTGAATCGCTTTGGAAGATAATTGATACGCGCTATTGTTATCTGGATTATAAGAAAATAAATTGGGATTCGATTCATACGGTTTATAAAACTCGTGTCGATTCCAATATGACTGATATTCAGCTTTTTGAATTGTTTGGAAATATGTTGGGCGAATTAAAGGATGGTCATGTTAATCTTTATTCGGATTTCAATACAAGCCGATATTGGAAATGGTTTACCGATTACCCCTCGAACTTTAATTCTACTGTAGTATATGGTAACCGTTACTTGGGTACTAACTATATGGTTGTTGGCGGTTTGCGTTATGCTAAAATACGCAATGGGGAAATTGGATACATTTATTATGGCGATTTTTCCGATAGGTTTTCGGATGTAAATATTACGAATATCTTTACCTATTTCAAAAATTGTAAAGCTTTAATCATCGATGTTCGTAATAATGGAGGTGGTTATTTGGACCTTTCGGAACAATTTGCTTCGTATTTTTTTACTCAAAAAACAGTTACGGGTTATATGCAACATAAAACGGGCAATGGTCACACGCAATTTTCAAAGGCCGAAGCCATTACAACACCTGCACATGAAACTATTCAATGGCAGTTGCCTGTGGCGGTATTATCAAACCGTATGTCGTACAGTGCAACTAATGCGTTTATAAGCAAAATGAAAATTGCTCCAAATGCAGTAATAGTTGGCGATAAATCGGGTGGAGGTGGAGGCTTACCGCTTTCGAGTGAGTTGCCAAATGGTTGGATGGTTCGTTTCTCGTCGAGTCCCATGTTCGATGCCACTATGCAACATACCGAATGGGGTATTGACCCCGATGTAAAAGTGGATTTAAAACCTGCAGATGTTGAAAATGGCTACGATACAATTATCGAAACAGCCATTTCACATATCCTTAAAT
>CAYXQZ010000114.1:0-1786 GCA_964466415.1 uncultured Paludibacter sp. | reverse complement strand
AAAAAAAATGGCTCAAAAGCTAAAAATAACAGAAATGAACCGGTTAACACCGGAGGAATTTAAATCGACCAAGAAATTGCCTTTGGTGGTGGTGCTCGATAATGTTCGGAGTCTGCATAATGTAGGATCTGTTTTTCGTACAGGCGATGCTTTTTTAATTGAAGCAGTATATTTGTGTGGCATTACATGTACGCCTCCGCATGCCGAAATTCATAAAACAGCTTTGGGTGCCGAAAATACCGTTGATTGGGAGTATTTTAACGAAACATTAGACGCTGTAAATAAATTGAAAACAGAAGGCTATACCGTGTTCTCAATTGAACAAGCAAAAGGAAGTATATTATTGCCTGATATTGTGTTAGATAAAACTCAGAAATATGCAGTTGTTTTAGGTAATGAAGTGAAAGGCGTTCAGCAAAAAGTGGTAGATGCATGCGATGGATGCATCGAAATTCCGCAATATGGCACCAAACATTCGCTCAATGTAAGTGTTACAAGTGGTATTATTATTTGGGAATTTTATAAACTACTGATATGATGATGTGGTGATATAATGATGTGATGATTGAGAATTAACGCGAAGCAAATAACGCACGAAGTGCATAAACTAAAAAATATGGATTGGAGAGATAAATTAAGTGGCTTAAAGGCCGAATTGCCTGAAGGTGAAGAAATAAAACCCGAAGTTGTAGTGGACGAAAAAAACAAAAAACAAAAGGAGCCACTTCGGGTAGAGTTGGATAAACGTAATGGAAAACCGGCGACTTTGATAACTGATTTTATGGGCACCGACGACGAACTCAAGGAATTAGCTAAAATACTTAAAATTAAATGTGGAGCCGGTGGTTCTTCGCGCGATGGTGAGATTTTGGTACAAGGCGATTTCAGAGTTAAGATATCCGATGTTTTGCTTTCGATGGGTTTTAAAGTAAAGAAAATAAATTTTAAATAATAAAAAATCATGCGTATCAAAAAAGTATTTCTTCTGTTTCATTTATTGCTTCTTTCGTTGTCATCCATGGCTTACGATGCTATGGGGCATCGTATAATTGCTGATATTGCTTACAATAACCTGAGTGCTAAAGCTAAGAAGCAATGTGATAGGGTGTTGGGTAAGAACGGTCTAATTTACGCTGCCACTTGGCCCGACGAAATACGTAGCGATAAGCAATACGATTACAGTTATAAATGGCATTATCAAAATTTAAAAGACAGTTTAAGTATTGATCAAATAGAGCAATTGTATAAAAATCCTACAGCCGAAGGTGAGCATTTGTTTTTTGCAATTCAAGAAATGCAAACTCGATTGAAAAAAAACAAAAACGATGCTGAAGCTCTTAAATTTTTAGTGCATTTTATGGCCGATTTACATCAACCCATGCATTTAGGACGTGCCGAAGACCTTGGAGCTAACAAAATTAGTGTTCAATGGTTTGGAAAATCAACCAATTTACATGCTGTGTGGGATGGTTCTATTACCGAAAGTCAGAAAATGTCGTACTCAGAATATAGTCGATTTTTACAGGATAGTTTTGAGAAAGTAAAAACTCAAAAGCAATCAGAATCTCTTATGCAGTCGATAAATAAAGTGTATGCCTTACGAACCGAAGTTTATAATTATGGAGTAGCTGATAAAAGCAATTACAATTATATTTATAACTTCGCCTCTAAAAACAACGAAATGATGTATAATGCAGGGATTCAACTTGCTAAAATGCTTAACGGATTATTTTAATCGTCGGCGAAATTCCGCACATACTATAGACGTAGCCACAGCCACATTCAA
>CAYXQZ010000113.1:2961-9460 GCA_964466415.1 uncultured Paludibacter sp. | reverse complement strand
TGTTTTAATCAGCAAACTCCATTAAATAAGCTTTTATAAATGCGTCGATATCACCATCCATTACTGCATTAACGTTGGAAGTTTGATAATTGGTGCGGTGGTCTTTAACGCGTCTGTCGTCGAAAACATAACTGCGGATTTGTGAGCCCCATTCAATTTTCTTTTTGCCAGCCTCCACTACAGCACTTGCTGCGCGTCGTTTTTCGAGTTCTAATTCGTAAAGTTGCGATTTAAGCAATCTGATTGCATTGTCTTTGTTTCCAAATTGCGAACGGCTTTCGGTGTTTTCAATTACTATTTCATCCATCACATTTGTTACTGGATTCATAAATTTATAATGTAAGCGCACGCCTGTTTCTACTTTGTTTACATTTTGTCCACCAGCTCCCGACGACCGAAAAGTATCCCACGAAAGCATGCCTGGATTAATTTCAATCTCGATGGTGTCGTCGACCAATGGAACTACATAAACCGATGTAAATGAGGTCATTCGTTTGCCTTGCGCATTGAATGGCGATACACGTACCAAGCGGTGAACTCCATTTTCGCTTTTTAAATAACCATAAGCCATTTCACCATCAAATTGCATGGTTACTGTTTTAATTCCAGCTTCATCACCATCTTGAATATTGGTTATTTCAACTTTATAATTCTGACGTTCAGCCCATCGTTGATACATTCGGAAAAGCATATCGGCCCAATCTTGAGCTTCGGTACCACCTGCACCTGCCACAATTTTGATAACAGCTCCAAATTTATCCTCTTCTTTTGAGAGCATGTTTTTCATTTCGAGCGTCTCAACTTGTTCTACAGCATGGTTGTAGGCAGCGTCAACTTCTTCTTCCGAAATGGCTTCTTCGCGGTAAAAATCATAAGCTAATTCCAATTCCTCGGTTGCCGTTTTTACACCTTTATAACCTTCTACCCAGTTTTTAAGGTCTTTTATTTTACGCATTTGTGCTTCAGCAGCTTTGGCATCGTCCCAAAATCCAGGAGCTTGTGTACGCAATTCTTCTTCTTCTATTTGGATACTTTTTGAATCGATGTCAAAGGTACCTCCTCAACGCGATCTCGCGCTCCAACAAATCTTTTAGTTGGTCTGATGTAATCATTTGTTTTGTTTTTGATGAAAATTATTGAATATCAATTGTAAAGCCTTATAAATAAATGCATGGTATAAAAACCGATAAAAATCCTAGCGTAAATCCAGCCAATGTTTGGAGGGGTGTATGTGCCTTAAGTTCTATGCGAGATAAGGCTACTAGAGCTGATATTGCCAATATTAATATAAAGAGCCATAGGGGATTATAAGCCATACGGTAACTCACGCCAAAAATACCGCCTACCAAGCCACCAATTCCCGAAAGATGTGCTGATATTTTCCATTTAAAATTTATTAGCGTGATAAAAACTATTGATAGTGTGGTGCCTATGCCAATTGCAACCATAAATAAAGGTAAATTTAATACTCTGTGTAAAAATAAAGTCCAAAAGGCATACGACAAAAACGAAAACAAATAAGGCATTGTTCGTTGCTCCCGTTTCGAAATAAACAAGTCGTTAATTTCACCTTTTCTCATCAATAGTAAAATGGGCGCCGCAGGCATTATCCCTGTAAAAATAAATGTTCCAAATATAGCTACAAGTCGCCATGTAAATGGAATTACATCAAATAAGTCCAAATTTATCAGCATTGACATGCCATACGTTGGCATTAACAATGGTTGAAACACTATAGATATGGTGTTGTAAAATTTATTCATGTTTAAATTTCTTTTCGTAGCCGTGCTACAGGTATATTTAGTTGTTCACGGTATTTTGCTATTGTCCTACGTGCAATTAAATACCCTTTTTCTTTTAAAACATCTGCAAGAGCATCGTCGTTGAGCGGTTTGCGTTTGTTCTCATTGCCAATACAATCCTGAAGTATTTTTTTAATTTCTCTGGTCGAAACTTCCTCGCCTGAATCGTTGGTCATAGATTCGGAAAAAAAGTATTTTACTGGATACACTCCAAAGTCCGTTTGTATATATTTGCTATTGCTAACTCTGGATATGGTTGAAATATCATAACCCGTGATATCGGCAATATCTTTCAGAATCATTGGTTTTAAAAAAGTATCGTCGCCTTCAAGGAAAAACTCCTTTTGAAATTTAACTATGGCAGTCATAGTAGTCAGGAGTGTTTGCTGACGTTGCTTAATAGCATCGATAAACCAACGTGCTGCATCAATTTTTTGTTTCACAAACATCACAGCATCTTTCATCTCGCGCGATTGATTTTTCTTGTTCGATGCATAATCCTGAAACATTTCGTTGTAAGTGGTATTCACCCGTAATTCGGGCACATTACTGTTGTTGAGTTGCACAATCAATTGATTTCCTTCCGTTTCAAGTATAAAATCGGGCACAATGGTCGACATTGATTTCTCCAAAATATTTCCACCCCAAGCATTTCCTGGCTTTGGATTGAGATGTGTAATTTCAGTTATTACTTTCTTAAGCTGTTCGTCGTCGATGTTTAAGCTTTTTGTAATTTTATCGTAATGTTTTTTTGTAAATTCATCAAAATAATTGGTTAGAATTTTAGTGGCCAAGCTAACTTCCACTTTCTGTGCTTTTCGCTCAAGTTGCAGCAAAAGACATTCTTGCAAAGTGGTAGCACCTACACCTGCAGGGTCAAATTGACGAATGAGTTGCACAATATCCAACATCTCTTCATCGCTTGTTTGTATTCCTGCCTGAAACACAATATCGTCCACCATCGATTCAGCTGTGCGACGCAAATATCCCTCATCATCTATATTCCCAATTACATATTCGGCTAGTAAATGTTGGTGTTCAGAAAGTTTCAGTAATCCAAGTTGGTCAATCAAATTTTCGTGAAATGTCATTCCTACTGTGAATGGAATGTCTTCTCTTTTATCGTCTTTGGAAGTATTGTTTGTTTTTAGTTTATAATCCGGAATATCATCATCCATCATATATTCATCAGGATCAAAATCATCGTTATTACCACCATCTTCGTTGCTATATTCATCGTCAAAATCATCAGCTTCTTTGTCTGCTTCTGCGCCTTCTTCCAATGCAGGATTCTCTTCAAGCTCTTGTCGGATGCGTTCTTCGAGCTCCAAAGTAGGCACTTCGAGCATCTTGATAACCTGAATTTGAGCAGGCGAAAGTTTTTGTTGCAGTTTTTGCTGTAACTGTTGTTTTAACATAATGATTTCAAAACCAAAATTAGCATTGATTGTAGCGCAAAGATAATATTTTTTAATGAAAAACTTCTTTCCGTAAATTCAAATATGCTAAAATAAAAAACTACCACTTTTTGACTGTGATAGTTCCTTATTGTTTTATTTTTGACGTATGAAAATTTGAATTGGCGTTCCTGTAAATTCGTATTTAGCCCTAATTTTATTTTCCAAAAAGCGTTTGTACGGCTCTTTAACATATTGTGGCAAATTGGCAAAAAACACAAATGTAGGAATGTATGTATTCGGTAATTGTGTTATGTATTTGATTTTAATATATTTACCTTTTAATGCTGGCGGAGGATAATTTTCGATTTGTGGCAATAAAAACTCATTAAGTTTGGCTGTAGGTATTTTACGGAATTTATTTTCGTACACCTGAACTGCTGTTTCAACTACCTTAAGGATACGTTGTTTGGTAGTAACCGACGTGAAAATGATAGGAAAGTCAACAAAAGGTGCTAAACGCTCGCGGATTGATTTTTCGATATTTTTAATATCGTTTGCTTCTTTATTCTCAACCAAATCCCATTTGTTGATTACAACTACTAATCCTTTTTTATTTTTTTGTATCAACGAAAATATATTCAAATCCTGACTTTCGATACCACGTGTAGCATCAATCATCAAAATACAAACATCAGCGTTTTCGATGGCACGTATTGCACGCACTACCGAATAATATTCTAAATCTTCGTTTACTTTTGCTTTTTTACGTATCCCAGCAGTATCAACTAAATAAAAATCGTGGCCAAATTTATTAAATCGGGTATAAATGGCATCGCGCGTGGTACCAGCAATTTCGGTTACTATGGTTCGTTCCTCGCCCATAAAGGCATTCACAATCGACGATTTTCCAGCATTTGGTCGTCCTACCACTGCAAAACGTGGTAATTCGTCTTCAATATCTTCAACTACATCGGGGTTAAAATGTGTGAGTAATTCGTCGAGCAAATCACCTGTTCCCAATCCATTAATTGCCGAAATAATGGACGGCTCGCCCAATCCAAGTTTGTAAAACTCAGCTGCATTGTATTGCCACTCGTGTGTATCGGCTTTGTTGGATACTAGTAAAATAGGTTTGGTACTTCGGCGCAGAATTTGTGCCACTTCGAGGTCGTAATCGGTAATGCCATTTTGTATGTCAACCAAAAATAAAACAACATCCGCTTCTTCGATGGCCAATACTACATGGCGTTTTATTTCATCTTCGAAAATATCGGTTGAGTTTACCACCCATCCGCCGGTGTCAATTATGGAGAACTCGCGTCCCGACCATTCTGATTTTCCATACTGACGGTCACGCGTGGTTCCCGCTTCTTCGTTTACAATGGCTCGTCTACTTTTAGTAAGCCTGTTAAAAAGGGTCGATTTTCCTACATTCGGGCGCCCTACAATTGCTACAATATTTCCCATTTGTTTTTTGTATATCTAAATGATTCAGATATTTACATTCCATTTTTCAGTTCACATCGATTTTCACAAATCGGATGTGCGGGTGCAAATAATAATTTTGTGCAAAGGTAGTGAAATTTGTCGAGAAGGGAAAATGATTTTTAAACTATTGAATTTTAGTAGGATAAGGTTGTTGAGTTGCAGTTCCGGACTACTTTAAATACTTTACAGGATACAAAGCAGCAATAAAGCCCATAAAAAGAACAGTGAAAAAGATGAGTACGATGTCCATAAAATTGGTTGATATAGGGTAAGCATCAACTACAAAGCCATTTCCCAATTTTAATAATCCAAAAAACTCTTGAAGTAAACAAATTGCCGTCCCGAGTATTATTCCAAATATCGCGCCTGTTGCCGATATCATCCAGCCTTCGAACAAAAATATACGACGAATTTGTTTTTTGTTGGCTCCCAAACTTTCAAGTGTCGAAATGTCACTTTTTTTATCTATTATTAGCATTGATAATGAACCAATTATATTAAAGCTAGCAATCAATAAAATGAAACTGAGGATAAGAAAAGTTATCCATTTTTCAATTTTCATTATTTTAAAAAAACTTTCCTGTTGCTCAAATCTGTTTTTTACTTGATAGTTTGGTCCAAGTATAGATTCAATTTCTTTTTTTACAATATCAATTTTTGAATTTGATATTAACTTTAGTTCAATGGCAGTTACTACAGTTGAATCATAATCAAATAGTTGGCGGGCTTGTTTTAGCGATACTAGCACATACTTATCATCGTATTGTACTTGGTTGGTCGTAAATATCCCCGAAGCAAAGCATGCTGTTTGGTTAAAACTAGTTTCGGGACGAAGAAGGTTTATTTTCGAATTTCGTTTTGGAGCATAAATAAAGATTGGGTCTACAAAAAAAGCACTCAGACCCAGTGTGTTGGCCACTCCAACTCCAGGTACTATGCGTTCAAAAGCTCCATCGAAAAGTTCAAATTTACCGTCGCTAATTATTTTTTTTATCTCTGTTAATTGAGCGTAGTTTTCACTTACGCCTTTTACAGTAGCGGGCATTTGTTTGTCTTTAAACCGCAACAAAGCATTTTCTTCAACTATCTCGGTGAAAATGGCTATCGATTTTAATTGTTTTACTTTTTGTACGTCAGTTTGCTGTAAATCAAAGCTTTTACCTTGCGATAAACTTATACGTAGTTCAGGGTCGAATGCCGAAAACATATCGCTAATTAGCCCTTCGAAACCATTAAATACCGAGAGTACAACTACTAGCGCCATGGTGCCAATAGCCACACCTATAGCCGAAATTGCTGAAATAATATTTATGGCATTGTGTGATTTTTTCGAAAACAAATAGCGTCGAGCTATCCTTACCGAAAAGGATAAATCGAGCCATTTATTGTTGAAATTTGTTTTCTCAGCCATTATGCTATTCCATTTTATTCTCCTTCAGGGTTTAGGGCTTGAGGCGAAGGTGGGTCTTGTTTCAATAATTTGTCGATATTTTCAAGATAATCCAACGAATCATCAACATGGAAAAACAATTCGGGCACTATACGCAACTGATTACGAACACGTTTGCCCAAGTCAAAACGAATAGCTCTGGTATCGGCATTTACTTTCTCAATTACTTCTTTGCTTTTATTGCTAGGAAATATGCTTAAATGTGTGCGTGCAATGCCTAAGTCGGGGCTTATGCGTACAGCTGTTACAGTTATCAGTGTGCCGTGTAACTCACGGGCGTACAACAAAAAGATTTCTCCCAATTCTTTTTGCAACATGCGCGATATTTTTTGTTGTCTTGTAGTTTCCATTTTTATTTA
>CAYXQZ010000113.1:0-2861 GCA_964466415.1 uncultured Paludibacter sp. | reverse complement strand
CATTTTGCAATGATTGGCAAAGTTACGGCTTTTTTTGAAAACCACATGCACGAATTTAAAAATACAAACTATCATTATTTTGGATAGGCATTAAATATGCAAAAATTGGAGTTTTTAATTCAAAATATGCAATATTGTTATTGTCAAACAGAATAAAAACCGTATATTTGCACCCGAAATAGATATTTATGCAATTATATTGATAAAATATACATTTTTTACAAGAAACAACGAAACGAAATAAGCATATTTAAAATTACGAAATGAAGAATAAACGAAACCGATTGCAGGTAATTTCAGAGATTCTCCGATCGAAAGTAGTAGGAAGTCAGGAAGAACTCTTGAAACTACTTATCGAAAGGCAATGTGATGTAACTCAGGCAACTCTTTCGCGCGATTTGAAACTATTAAAAGTAGCCAAAACGCCTCTGTCGAACGGATTGTACAAGTACATTTTACCGGTTTACAATAAGCCACTTGCAGTACAACCTACAGCCAATCCAACAATTTCGTATGGTGCAGTGTTAAGTGTAGAGTTCTCGGGACAATTGGCGGTGGTGAAAACGAAACCAGGATATGCTAGTGCCATTGCTTGGGATATTGACAACAAAGCAACGGATGAAGTTCTTGGAACAATTGCCGGCGATGATACCATATTGGTGATTCCACGCGAAGGAATAACACGCGATGATATTTTGCAGATGATGAAGAATACTTTTGCTGAGAATTGAGAATTTTGAAGCCTTAACAGGCATAATTGAAAAGGACTTTTACAAGAATGAATACGAACTTTACCGTTGATAATATAACGGTCCAAATTGCCGACGAAAAATATCTGGGATATGTCGACACTATTTTAGATACAATTGCTGCCGCAGCCAAAGTGCGTGGCACGGGTATTGCACGTCGTTCGCCCGAATATGTAGAGCAGAAAATGAAAGAAGGAAAGGCAATTATTGCTTTGGCTGGTGACGAGTTTGCAGGTTTCTGTTATATCGAAACGTGGGGAAATAAAAAATTTGTGGCAAATTCAGGGCTTATTGTTGTTGATAAATACCGCGGACAAGGCTTGGCTAAAAAGATTAAACGCAAAGCATTTGAACTTTCGCGTCAGCGTTACCCCAATGCTAAAATATTTGGTTTAACAACTGGATTGGCCGTTATGAAAATTAACTCCGAACTCGGGTATAAACCAGTTACCTTCTCCGAACTTACCGACGACGAATCCTTCTGGAAAGGCTGTCAGAGCTGTGTGAATTACGATATTTTACAACGTACAAATCGTAAACATTGTTTGTGCACAGGCATGCTCTTTGACCCTTCAAAAGATGAGGAAAAATAGAAAACTATAGTTATAAATCGTCTTCAGACTTTTGTCTTTAGACTCTTGACATATTTAAAATGAAAGAAAAAGTATTATTGGCATTTAGTGGTGGATTGGATACTTCGTTTTGTGCCATGTATCTTGCCAAAGAAAAAGGATACGAAGTGCATACTGCAGTAGCAAATACAGGTGGATTTAGTGAAGAAGAATTAAAAATAATCGAAGATAAAGCCTATCGCTTAGGTGCGACATCGCATGCTACATTGGATGTAACGCAAGAGTATTACGATAAAAGCATTAAATACATGGTATTTGGCAATGTGCTTCGGAATGGTACTTATCCTATTTCTGTTAGTTCTGAACGTATTTTTCAGGCACTGGCCATTATTCATTATGCCAAAGAAATAGGTGCTGATTATGTGGCACATGGTAGCACAGGAGCTGGAAACGACCAAGTTCGTTTTGATTTAACTTTTGATGTTATTGCACCCGAAATTAAAATACTTACTCCCACACGCGATATGGTTCTTACGCGTGAATACGAAATTAATTACCTTAAGGAACATGGTTTTGTGGCCGACTTTACTAAAATGGAATACTCCATTAATAAAGGCTTGTGGGGTACTTCAATTGGTGGTAAAGAAACATTAAAATCGGAACAAACATTGCCTGAAGCGGCATATCCAAGTCAAATTGAAAAACAAGGCGAAGAACTTGTAACAATTAGTTTCGAAAAAGGCGAGATTTGTGCTGTGAATGGTATTGAGAACGAAAACAAAGTGCTTTTGATTAACGCTTTGGAAGATATTGCTAATAAATATGGTATTGGACGCGATATGCATATTGGCGATACGATTATTGGAATAAAAGGACGCGTTGGTTTCGAAGCGGCTGCGCCTTTGCTAATAATTAATGCACACAAAATGCTCGAGAAACACACACTTACCAAATGGCAACAATACTGGAAAGAACAACTTGGGAATTGGTACGGTATGTTCTTGCACGAAGCTCAATATCTAGAACCTGTTATGCGCGATATGGAACAGTTTCTTCAAAGTTCACAGCAAAATGTAAGCGGTAAAGTAATAATCAATCTTCGTCCGCGCAGTTACACCTTGGTAGGTGTGGAAAGTCCGTTTGATTTAATGAAAACTGACTTTGGCGAGTATGGCGAAATAAATCGTGCTTGGAGTGCCGATGATGTTAAAGGATTTACCAAAATTCTAGGTAATCAAATGAAGATTTTTTATAACGTACAGAAACGAAACGAAAACTAATTTTTATCAATCAACTTCATTATTAGCAAAGATTTGATTGTTGGAATACGGTTCTGTACCAATAAATTTCAGTAATTTTTTAAAATAAAGTATTGTATAAGTCACAATTTTGTATTACTTTTGCACTGCATTTGAAAAAATGCACAAACAAATTCTTCCTTAGCTCAGTTGGTTAGAGCATCTGACTGTTAATCAGAGGGTCCTTGGTTCAAGTCCAAGAGGGAGAGCAAAAGCCGTTGAAAGTCTATCTCAACGGCTTT
>CAYXQZ010000112.1:3546-9564 GCA_964466415.1 uncultured Paludibacter sp. | reverse complement strand
TTAATCTTCAATCGCATCTTTTACTAAGCGGAATGCTTTTTCGAGTTTTAGCATTTCGTCGGACATAAATTTGTAAAATTCCATCCATTGTATGCGGCGGTGAATGTCGATACCCATTTTTTGGGTGTAAATTCGGCATACTTCGGTGCCACATTCGCGAATGTACGCAAAATCCCAAATCAATCCATCAGGAAAGTTTTTTTCAATCAAAGTCTTATACATTTCGAACTTCTCGTATAATTCAAAGCGTTTTACAGCATCGTGGTGGTTTATTTCGAGAATCACAACAGCACCCTCACGCGTGGCATCGAATTTTAATTCCACACCTTTCATTTTGGTATTGTAAAGCATAAACTTGCTTTTGCGTTTTTTCAGCGCTGGAATCTGACTGCAATACACACCAAATCCTTCCCAAAATTCTTTTTTTAATTGCTTTGCTTCTTCTTTTGTGTACATGTATTTATTTTTAGACGGAAGTCAAAAGACAAAGGTCAAAAGTCATTTCAAACCTTTCAAACTTCAAACCTTTCAAACTCTTCAAACCCTATTAGAACTATTTCACAATTTTATAAACACTGCCCGGTAAACATTTGAGTATACCTTTAAACTCCAATTCGAGTAGCATGGCCGAAACTTTGCTTACAGGCATTTCGAGTTTTATGGCTAATTCATTCAGTTGTATGCCGTCGGCAAATTGACGAAGCAGACTTACAATATTTTGATCTTCGTCGGTTAAATCCAGAAATAAGGTAGTTTGAATATTAACCTGATTCGAAACGTTTTGTTTTTCCCAATTCATAAACCGCAGCATGTCATCGGCCGATTCTATTAGCGAAGCCTTGTTGGCTTTTATCAGCGCATTACATCCAGCCGACCATTCATCGTTCACCCGCCCAGGGAATGCAAATACATCACGGTTATAATCGTTGGCCTGCTCGGCTGTAATGAGAGCTCCACCTTTCGATGCCGATTCCACAACTACGGTGGCATCGCACAAGCCGGCAATAATGCGGTTACGCTGCACAAAATTTTGTCGGTCGGGGTTGGTACCACTCATGTATTCGGTAAGTAGCATGCCATTTTCGACCATTTTCACTGCCGTAGGTCGGTGTACTGCCGGGTAAATACGGTCGAGACCATGACCCACTACGCCAATAGTTGGTAATCCACAGTCCACTGCTGCTTTGTGGGCACAAATATCCACGCCATAAGCCAATCCACTTACTATTATAGCATTAGGCAGTTGTTGAGCTATGTCTTGAATCAGTTTACGGCAATTTTCACGACCAGTTTCGGTAGCATTGCGCGTGCCCACCAATCCAATAAATTTGCCATCGTTTAAACTGCAATTGCCACGTGTATAAAGCATTATGGGCGAATCGGGACATTCTTTCAGTCGGAACGGATAATCGCGGTCGGTGAAATAGAGTGGTACAATTTTATTTTTTGTAATGAATTCCACTTCTTGTTCAGCACGCTTTAGTACATCTGCGTTTACTATTTCGCGCGAGAGCACTTCGCCAATTCCAGGGATTTTAGCTAGATTTTTCTGACTTTCTTTGAAAATGCCTTCTTCGGACCCGATATAAGCAATAAGATTTTTAGCCAGCGCATTACCTATGCCTTTAATAAGTGTAATGCCAATTTTGTAGTTAAGGTTATCGTAAATCATAATATTTTAGCAACTGATTTAATGTGTTTTACGGCAAAATTCATAAGCAGCCAAGCGGTAAGAATACCCAATATGTCGCATAGCCAGTCAATCCACTCGGCCGACCGCGGTTTGAAAAACGTTTCTTGCACTATTTCAATTAATCCGCCTAAAACAATTGGAAAAATAATGCAATAAATAACGAAATGCGTTTTTTTGTATTGTAGTGTATTGCGTTTTAAAAAATCAAATATTATTACCAAACCATAAGCCACATACACAAGATAATGCGCCCATTTATCAGTTAGGTTCATTAAATTAATATCTTTGAATGATGCTGGCTTTGCAAACGATAAATAAAAAAGTAGTAAGGTAAAGAGAATAGATTTCCAGTAGCTTTTAAAGAATGTATTTGTCATAAATTAGGTAAATTTTATAAATCGTTTTTGAATAAATTTTGCTTTTGAGCATTGAATTTCGAAATGTGTTTATATCTTTGCAAAGATAATTTTTTAAATCAATATTTCAATAATCAATTAATAACTGAATATGAAAAAACTAATTTTATTGACATTGATTGCTGTCGTGGCAGTGTCGTGTTCCAAGGTGATCCTTACTGGTCGTTCACAACTTCTATTAGTTTCGGATGCCGAAGTGCTTTCAATGAGTGCCACTGCTTACAAACAATTTGTTGATTCTGTACCAGCATCAAAAAATGTAACTCAAACAGCAATGATTAAGAAAGTGGGTGTTAATATTTCCAAAGCTGTTGAAGAGTATCTTGTAGCTAATAAATTGGAAAAAGAAATAGCCAACTTAAAATGGGAATTTGCCTTAGTTAGAGATACATCGGTGAATGCTTTTTGTATGCCTGGTGGCAAAGTGGTTTTTTTCGAAGGAATTTTGCCAATGACTAAAACTGAAGCTGGAAATGCTGTGGTTATGGGTCACGAAATTGCACATGCCGTAGCTAAACATGCTAATGAACGTATGAGCCAACAAATGGCAGCGCAGTTTGGGTCAGGTATTGCTGATATGTTATTGTCGAACAAGTCCGCTGCAACGCGTCAAACTATTAATATCCTTTACGGAATAGGTGCTCAGGTGGGTGTTATTCTCCCTTATTCGCGTAAACACGAATTTGAGGCTGATAGACTCGGACTCATTTTTATGGCCATGGCAGGTTACGATCCTAACGAAGCAATTGCATTCTGGGAGCGCATGTCGGCCAATAGTAAAGGTTCTGCATTCGAATTTATGAGCACACACCCATCTGACGATAAACGAATTGCAGCCATGAAGTCGGTTTTACCCGAGGCACTTAAATACTTTAAGCAATAAGCTTTTAAGTTATTCAAAAAACAAAACACGCAAAGTAAAATTTTACTTTGCGTGTTTTTAGTTATTTTGTGCTTAATTTCGATACTGTTTTTTACAGGTATTTGTGTTATTTTTTAGATAACTTAGACACATCCGTTTTCTGATCCATTTGCATCATAGCCATCATTTGATTCAATGTTTTGGTCATTCCTTCGGTTGATCCATCTAGGAATATAACATTTCCCTTGCCAGTTTCGCCAAAATGCTTAATAGCTTCGGTCCACATGCTGAACAGCAGGAACGATGCATCGAGGTCAGCATCAGTCATTTCCTTAGCGGCATGTGCCATACCTTTGGCTACTTCTTGACGGAATAAGGCAATACCTTGTCCACGTTGCATGGCGGCTTCTTTTTCGGCCAGTGCCGATATTTTAATGGCGTTACCTTCGGCTTCGGCAGCTTTAGTCTTGGTAATTAATAAAGCTTGACCTTCGTTTTCGGCAGCCGCTTTCAGGTTGCTCGATGCTACTACACGCGCCATCGATTTAATAATTTCCTCATCGAAAGTTATGTCATTGAGCTGAATATCAATCATGTGATAACCCCACGCTTCGAGTGTGTCGTCCAAATGTTTCTTTACCTCTTCAATAATTTCGGTACGAAGACTCAAAATTTCGGCTTGCCTTTTGGTAGCTACAAAACTACGAATAGTACCTTCGATGGTGCGAATAAGCGCTTGCATGAAATTGCGTTCGTCAACAAACTTAAATGCTACGTTTTTAATCACATCGTCCGATTGGTTAAAAACAGCATACAGTAACATGGCTTTAAAATATACATTAGCCTGATCTTGTGTTACTGCCTGAAATTCAAGCTCCACCGACCTGTTTTGAATAGAAATACGGCGATGTACAATTTCGATAAATGGAATTTTAAAGTTCAATCCGGGACCCATAATTCGGCGATACTTGCCAAAAATGGTAACAACAGCCACATAACCTTGATTAACGGTTACAAAACCTGAAAAAAGAATGAGGAGTACTGCAACTCCAACAATAATTAAAGGAATCTGATCCATAGCTCGTAAATTTTTTTTGTTTGTGAATAAATAAAATGTTATGCTACAAAGATATGTATTTTATTTGTGTTTGAAAAAAGATTTTGAAATTATTTTATTTCAAAATCGAAAGGCATACGTGCCTGAATGCCACTTAGTTGCTTAAGTTCTTGTGCTTTCTTAAGTAGTTTGTAGTCATCGCCAAGTTGCGATTTGAGTATGCGAGTTTCCAAACTAGTATCGAAATCTTTCATAAGTTTAGTAAAGAAATCTTCCTTCACAGGGAAATCCTTAATCATATAAGTTTTGAGTTTGGCCTTTTCAACTGCTAATTTCAAAGCCAATTCCATACCACCAATATTGTCGACTAACCCAATTTTTAAAGCGTCTTCGCCTGTCCAAACGCGTCCTTCGGCTATAGCTTTAATCTGATC
The DNA here is from genome assembly GCA_964466415.1 of uncultured Paludibacter sp. Classification (GTDB taxonomy): domain Bacteria; phylum Bacteroidota; class Bacteroidia; order Bacteroidales; family Paludibacteraceae; genus Paludibacter. The sequence goes on along the minus strand of CAYXQZ010000112.1, from coordinate 5,102 downwards.
AGGTGTTTTTTTACGGCCATCAGCACAGCGTTTTACAAATAACTCGTAACCACGATTTACGTAATTTTGCATTAAATCGCGTTCTTCAGGTGTAAATTTGCGATTTACTGAAATGGCATCGCCCATTTTATTCGTTTTTACGCCATCGTAAGTAAAACCGAGTTTGTTATTCAAACCTTCGATGTTAGGAATTAAACCAAAAATACCAATAGAACCAGTAATTGTAGTTGGCTGAGCCACAATCTTATCGGCCATACACGAAATATAATAACCACCCGAAGCGGCATAATCGCCCATCGATACTATTAAAGGCTTTTTAGCTTTAAGCAGTGTTAACGCGCGCCATATTTGTTCTGACCCATAAGCGCTACCTCCAGGTGAACTTACTCTGAAAACCACAGCTTTTACACTTGAGTCTTTGGCTACTTCGTTAATAGTTTCAACCAATTTTTCAGAATTGATTCCTTCGCTATCGCCACTATCAATGCCACCTACAGCGTATATTATTCCAACTTTGTCTTTCTCATACTTCACATCTTCGGGTACATTACACATGTCATTGTGTTTCAATATTTTGAAGTCCTTTGTGTATTTTCCAATAATGCTGTCAACTTCGTCGGCAAATACAAGCGAATCTACTAAGTTGTATTGTTTCGATTTCTCGGTAGGTTGAAACATCATCATCTCGTCGGCATACAAGTTTAGATTTTCAGGTGTGATTTTACGCGATTTTGAGATTTCGCCTACCATATTTTTCCAAATCGAACCTAAAAATATACTCACTTGTTCACGATTAGCATCGCTCATTTTGGTGTTAATATATGGCTCAACTGCCGATTTGTAAGTTCCTACTTTTACCACTTGCATTTCTATTCCTAATTTGTCCAAGGTGTTTTTGAAAAACATCAATTCGGCCGAAAGTCCCTTGAGCTCCACCATTCCTTGCGGATTAATCAACACTTTGTCGGCCACAGTGGCTAGATAATAGTTTTTTTGCATGTAATTGTCGGAGTATGCTACAACAAATTTGCCGCTTTTTTTGAAGTCGACCAATGCATCGCGTATTTCTTTGATGGATGCAAATCCACCCATAAGCATACCTCCTTTGAGGTAAATACCTTTAATGTTTTCGTTCTTTTTAGCTTTTTGAATATTGGCTAGCACATCGTCCAGTCCAATCACTTTTTGTTCGTCCTGACCCAATGCTTCGGCAAATGCTCCCGAAAACGGATTTTCTTCCGAACGGTCAACCAATGTCCCTTCTAAGTCAAGTTGATAAACAGAGTTTTCGCTCACTTCTGTTACTTTTTCGGATGAACTGCCAATAGCTCCTGCAATTCCAAAGAGGATTAACATGCTTAAGATAGAAGCTAAGAATATACCTACAATGGTAGCAAGTGTGAATTTAAGAAATTGCCTCATAATTTTTGATTTTTAAAATTGTTTGATTTTTGTATTTTAAAACGAAGTAGTAAATTGATTTGTTTATTCAAATACGATGCAAAGAAAAACAATTATTTTTGAATAACAAAATAAATATATCGAAAAACGATAAA
>CAYXQZ010000112.1:2145-3446 GCA_964466415.1 uncultured Paludibacter sp. | reverse complement strand
ACGAAAAAATGTATGCAGATTATTCGCTTACTTTTACAACCTGAGGGTCGCTTTGCCACAAACCATGTTTGGTGCAATACGAAATAGCTACTAAACTCAAATCTTTAAGTGGAACGATGTTGAAAACAACTTCGGCATGTCCGGCTTTGTTGCCTAAAGTTCCTGGAAGGAAACTAGCTTCGGCCAACAAACTTTCGCCGTTAAACAATTTGATTGATTGAATGTAATGATCCAATTCATCTGGGTGAACATATTCATTACCCATTTTTACATTTACGGCCAATACTTCACCTGCTTTTGCTGAGTCAGCTACATGAATAAATGGTGAGTGACGGTCGATAAAATCTTTTTTTGATTCTCTGTCAATTTGACTAATGTCCTGATAACTATTTACTTTTGGCATAGTTCTTTGTTTTTTTAAATTTGATTATTTATTGAATATAATTAGTTGTATTTTTAACTTCAAACAACAAGTGAGTTGGTTTTGTTCATTGTTTTTTTTGTAAAATGTCATTTTTTTTTCGAAACTAATAGTGGTAACTCTAGTTTTAGTTGTCATAAGTGTAAATAAGGTATTGCAAATTGGAAAACCGACTAGAATTTATATCTTTGCAATACACAATATGGACTTCGATAAAGTATGGACGAAACAATTATAGCTTTGAGGGAAGGCAATCACGCTACATTTGCCAGCTTGTTCGATAATTATTACGATGCGCTGTGTAGGTATGCTTTTTCTATTTTGAAAGACTCTGACGATGCTCAGGATATAGTGCAAAAGGTGTTTTGCAAACTTTGGGACCAACATGCTGATTTAGAAATTCGGACTTCGATTAAATCATATTTGTACCGAATTGTACACAACGAGAGTTTGAATTTTATACATCAACAAACAAACCGTGGCGAAATAAACCGCGAAATAATTGGTTTTACGGGCGAAAATACGGATGATGTAAATGAACAAGTAGCGGCTTCGGACTTACAACGAGCTATTGATAAGGCATTAGCCGATTTAGCGCCGCAGTGTCGCAAAGTGTTTGAAATGAGCCGAATGGAGCAGAAATCATATTCCGAAATTGCACAAAGCCTTGCCATATCAGTCAACACAGTCGAAAATCATATATCGAAAGCTTTGCGGCTATTACGTGTGGCACTCAACGATTTTTTGGTTCTCCTATTTTTAATTTTACATTTAAATTAAACCTTGATTATGAAAACAGATTTACACACTCAGCACATTATGGAAACGGACAATTTATTGGCAAAATATTTTGGTGGAAATGCCACTGAACAGGAGCAAA
>CAYXQZ010000112.1:0-2045 GCA_964466415.1 uncultured Paludibacter sp. | reverse complement strand
ATCTCAATCAATGTGTTTACTACCAAACAAAAATGGTATTTTGCAGCTGCAACTATTGCGCTATTTATAACTATCAGCAATTTTGTGTTTCGTGCAAATTCCGAAAGAGAAGTGGTGTTGGCGAGCACTACCAAGCCCGTAGAAACAAAACTCGCCGACGAATCGAAAATAACGCTATCAGCCAATAGCACCATTACATACAAAGCCAATTATGCTGCTGAAAACAAAGAACTTGCGTTGCAAGGTGAGGCCCGATTTGATGTGGGTAGCAAAGGAAATGGCAAGTTGTGCATTACAGCCGGCGAAACATTTATCGAAGATATTGGAACAGTATTTCAAGTTACAGCATATCCCAATGCTGATTATATTCAAGTAAAAGTGACCGAAGGTTTGGTTAAGTTTTATACAGCCGACAACAAAGGAGTTACCATTCGTGCTCACGAAGCTGCTTTGTACGATAAACGCACTAAAAAGTTTAGGCATTTGGCAAATTCAACAGTTCAAAATGGCGTTGAATCTATTGTTTTGAATTTGGACGGTGTTACAGTCAAACAAGCAATCGACATTATTAGTAATGCTTATAATGCGAATTTGCAGTTCGATGGCAATGGTTCAAGCGAGAAGCAAATTACAGTTTCGTTTGCCAACGAAAACCTCGATACGGTTTTACATATAATGAGCCAAACACTTGGACTGCAAGTTACGAAACAAGGAAATACAACGGTTTTAAAAGAGCTAAATTGATTTTTATTTTGCTACGAATCCATTGGTTTTAAAATATGGTTTTACGATATAAAATTGTTATTTTGTTGCTATTGAGTGCTACAACAGGTTTTGCAGCACTCAATTCGTGTTTGGATAAAAACGTCACGTTTCAGCAAAGTAATACCACACTCAAACTTATCCTAAAATCGTTTAGCGACCAAACGGGTTGCACTTTTTCGTATAATCCACTGTTGATTCCGGATACTAAACCAATGCAAATTAATGAGATTAACAACATAAGTTTAGCCAAAGCATTGCGTAAAGTATTACCAACGGATATACAGTTTACTTTGCAGGGAAAATATATTTTATTGCAAAAAACACCTGAGAAAATAAAAACTCAATCCTCGTTTGGTAGCAAAACGGACAGTCATATCGACAAAAATCCTAAAAAAGTAGCGTTGGTAATTCCCGAAGTCAACGAACGTGATTTGTATTTTAAAAGCATAAAATCAGCTGTAAAGGATACTTTAATATATATTTTGCCAACGCAAATTTCAACTATTACCGTTGATACAGTTTCGAAAACCAATAATTCGAACAAATCATTATACACCAAAACTACAGATAGTAGTGAGGTGCGCCGTTTAAAAACGGAACAATTTCTGCGCAAAAACGTGATTGCTCACCTAGGCTTTTCGAGCAGTTCGCCTCTCTCGTCGGTATTTACACATATTGGCATGTATGGCTTTTATGGCATTTTTTCGGTGAGTACCGACTACAATAATTCTTACCGCATGGGCTATGGCTTGGGTTATAGTTTCAGTTTCCGGAATACTATGGGTGTAAGTGTAAATATGGAACAGAATACACTTTTTGCAGGTGAATCATACAACTTGGGCGTACGAGCCACACTCACGCACATCGACCCACTTATTACATTTGATATTAGTCGCGATTTTACGCTTTTCGTTGGCCCTTCACTTTATATGTCCAAGTCGAGTTATGTTACAGCCAATACCGATTTGGGAACAAACTACGGTGTAGGAGCACTTATAGGCGTGAAATTCAATCTTATTTCGGCCTTGTTGGCCAAAAAGTAAGAAATAATTAAAATATTTTTGTTTGGTACTAGTGGTACTTTCTTTTTCAATTGTCATAGAGGTATAACACAAACAAAACAATTTATTCATTTAAAAATTAAACGTTATGAAAAACTTAAAATTTTGGGCTATCTTAGCCATTTCGGTTGGATTAATTTCTTGTAATTCTGACAATTTGAGCGATGCTTCGCTTACAGCTACTGCTCAGGACGAAGCACAAGTAAGTGCTATCAGCGA
>CAYXQZ010000111.1:3634-9758 GCA_964466415.1 uncultured Paludibacter sp. | reverse complement strand
GCAAAAGTGTAGGAAGTATTTGTGATTCTCATTTCAATTAGATGTAAATGTTTCAAGTTAGATTGATGACCTAACATGATACAAAAATATCTAATCGAGATTAATTAAAACTTAATAAAAGATTAATTTCAAGGCTTTAATAGCGGAATACTAGAAAAAGTTTCATTGTTTTGTGAAACTTTCAAAAGAACACTCAAATTCTTCGTTAAGTAGCATTTTATATTCCTTACAGAACGAATTGAAAACGTCAATCGCAATTTTTATTCTACCCAATTTGATGAGCGATTTACATTTTAGTTTAATGGCATCTTCATTCAGCGTATCTAGCACCAAAATGGTGTCGGCTATCAATATAAGTAATTTAGAATTATCTGCTATATTTTTATTTTCTTTAATTGACAACAGGGCATCAATCACTAAATTGGAATAATCGGACTTAAAATTATCCAACCAATCCTCCTGAATATTTGGCAATAACTCGCCAGCCGAAATAATTTGCAACAAATTCACTAGGTTTTCGATTGATAAATCTGAGTTTTTTGGTATTGTTTTCAGCAGAGCTAATGCTTCATTATAATCGCAATAAGCATCCTCATTAAAGTTAATATACCAATAGGAATTCTCGTTGGTAACTTCTATTGCTCCAATCGAACTTAAAATCATACGGATTTTACTGATATTAACTCCACGGTTATTACGAGCACTATCATCTGACTTATCGTACCACAAAATTTCTTTCAATTTTACATTCGAAATTCCTTTTCCATTTTTCAGCGTGTTCAGAATTATTAGTGTCAACAAATATTTCATGGCAGGAGTAAACTCACCTGTTTTATCGTGATTTTCCTTATCAATTATCTGAAATCCTCCCAACAAATAAATTCCAGGTCGTTTTATTTCTTTTACTGGTAAAACGAACTGATCTGAAGAATTTGCTTCGATATGATTTGCAAAATCAGTTGATTTAACTTCCATTTTACGACGTTTTTTACGCATGAAAATAAATACAATGATAAATACAATCAACATTAAACCAACAGATACATAGGACCAAAGATATTTAAAATGTGTTGATTGTAATACCTCATCGGCCGATAATATTGGATACGAAATTTCGTAGGTATTCAAAATATAATCGGTTGACTCAGATTTATGAATTGTAATAGCATACATTTTTTGAGCTGCATCTGAATACAACAACATGGCCTCCGATTGTGTATCTTGAAAATAATACGGAATTGTATCCGCTAATGCAATTGTATTGGGTTGTTTTAAGTCAATTTCGTTCAGTAGTAAATAAGTAGAATATCGGGTAGGATTATAAAAAAGCGAATATGCTTTTTTGCCTGATTTATCAAAAATCATAGTACGTGCTGCCACCTCGTTTTTGTTGGTTGAATTTAACTCCCAGCGTTTGGTAACTTGTAATGTACGCAAATTTACAGCATACAAATCGTTGAAAATTTGCGCTCCAAATTCCTGTTTCCCCGTAGGATTTCCTATACCACCATAAATATATAAAGTAGAATCGAGAATACCGGTTGCTGATAAATATCGAGGTGAAATGGCTGGTGCAAATGTTTTAGAAACAGCACTACCATCCTTTGATAGCTGCTTAATTGCAGACTTGTACGTATAAAAGCCATAACCAAAAATCTGAAACAAACTCGAATCAATAGGCGAGAAAAAATTATTATGTTGCTGATAAGCAGGTCCTGAAAAATTCTCGATTGGCACATCCCATGTTTTTGTGTTAAAGCTAAAGCGCGATACTTTTGGTCGTATTGAATCAAAATCAGAATACACAATTTGTTTGTTTGCAGCATCATAAATGAACTGATTGGAGAGTTTGGTTATAGGCAGTTGTGGTTGAAATGGATATTCAATTAGTTCAGAATTAGCTAAATTATAGCTATACACTTTGTTTTCGGATACTATAAACAAGGTGTTTTTTTCGTCGAAAACAGCAAATACTCGTGAAGGAAATTTTAATTCCCGTTTATTACCCCAAGCTATATGTCTATCAATAACCCATACTGGATTGGTTGTAGTAGCTATTTTGTAATTCAACTTATCATATACAATATTCTGCCCGTGTTTATTTAATTCCCATAAATGCTCTTTTCGCTTATTATCAATATTTACATAAATATTTTTAATGATAATTGGTGGTACATCGCAACTAACAAAAGGTGCTCTTTTATTAAGTCCAAAGCACACATCAACCATTTTTTTGGGAGGAAACTTAAATTTTGACTTAAAAACATGACCATTCAGTTCAAAAACACATTCTTCTTTTAAACTATTGAATATTAATTTAATACGATTCCAGCCGGTTAAATTAAAGTGAGAATTTCGAATCGGAACTTCACATAAATCTTTTTTTTCGGCTATAAATAAAAGTTGAGCACCAGCAATGGAAGGTACATTGAGCAACAAATCAAAATTCTGATTGTTTTCGAAAATAACTCTGAAAATATATCCAAATTTAACAGACGTTTCTTGTAACTTCAAATCGAATTCCAGGCTAAACGAATCTGAAAATTCAAATGGCTTTTCAGATGTCAGATGCAATGATGTGCGTAAATCTTTATTGAAATCGTTGGATTGAAATAGCAAACCGTTCCCATTTTGTGCAAATAAGAAAGCTGAATAAAGGATTGAAATATAAAGAAATATGCTTCGACGATTTGACATATTATTATTAGAGATTTACTTCGCTATGCAAAAATAGATTATTATTCTGAATTTTCGTACTATAAATGTATTATTTCTTCAAAAAAACAGGATATGTCCAACTTGCTGAACATATCCCGTTTATTAAACTAAACATTACAAAACCAAATACCTTAATTGAAAACTATTTTTTTAGTTAACGTTTCACCTCCATTGCTAACTGTAACAAGATACATTCCGGAATGGAATGCATTATCCAAAACGGTGATAGCATTTATCATTTGTATCATAACTAATTTGCGACCAATCATATTGTAAACCGAAATGGAAGCATCGCTTTTTAATTCATTTGTATAGCTGATTACCAAACGATTATTTAAACGTGATACATTTAATCCTTTATTATCAACAAGATTATTTACAGCTGTTGTACCTGATTTATTCCAAGCACCCATTTGAATTGCTGCACGAGTAGTACCCGAATAATCAGTAGTTAGACTTGAACTAACTCCGGTTAATGTTGTGGAAGTCATATAATTTGCCGCTAATATACCGCCTGCCGATGCAAAACCAGGATCTACATTTTGGCTATTAACATCCTGTCCTGTTACAATTACCGAACCAGAAGAAACGTCAGCTCCTCCATAGCTACCCAACATAGCTCCACTTGCCCCTGTTGCCTGATAATCATTATAGTCTACAGCTACAGTTCCGGTGGCAGCTGGCATAAGAAGTGCATAATGAACGCCTGTTGCTCCATTATTGGTACGTGCATTTACAAAAATATTATTCTGAATGCTGCGTGAGTTTGTTGATCCATTGCTGGCCATACAAGCCGAGTTAAGAGCCGCTGTAGTTGGAGCGCCACTTATATAAACCGTATTGTGATTAAAGTTGCTCGCAGTAGCAGCGTTTTCTTCATTCAAACCATAAATAGTAGCTGCATTATTATCACCCAATTTTACAATATTATTTGTAATTGAATTGGTACCACTGGCACAATTGATTCCTACAATTTTAGCTGCCGTACTAGTAGAAGCCACATTCAACGAATGGATTAAATTGGCGTTCGCGTTCAGTGCATTAGCCCCTGTTTCGTGGAAAATTCCATACAGATTTCCTGCAGCTGTATTGTGGGTAATATTAGCTATCGTATTGTTCTCGCAGGTAACATTACCAACACCATTAACATAAATACCAAACAAATTATTGGGATTTGTTATTGTTGAATTGTCAATTACAATTGAACCATTATCACCGATCAGATTACCAGTAACTGACACATTGCCGTATCCATATACATCAATGAATTTTGTAGTATTTGCAACGGCTCCAGTTCCATTTGTCATCGAAATATTCTTAATAACATTATTCTGAATTGCTGAAGAAGCACCATTCGAACCATTATAATGTATGCAAGTCAGGTTATCTGCATAAGCTCCAGTTTTTGTCAACATGCCACCTGCACATTGTGCAGCTTTACCACCAATATAATTCCCTGAAATAGTATGTCCAAATCCACCATAAAGATTACTTGACGAATTACCTACTTTGATAAACATTCTGCTGTTATTGGCAGTAGTAGCTCCATCAACCGAATTAAAGAAACTATTATTAGTTATTATATTGTTTGAATGCGTTGGTTTGTTTGGATTTGTATTTCCAAAAATATAGATTGCAGCTGAGATATTACCAGTTGGACCAGCAATGAAATAATTATCAAAAGTATTATTATGAATTGTATTATTCGAATTAGGAAAATCATCGTTACAGCTAGCAGATGTAAGCATACCACCATTTCCACTAGCAACAAAAGCTGAAGAAGGATTAAGTGGAGAAAATTCATTGTATGAAATGGTATTGTAACTACCACCTACACTTGAGGCCGAAGCACCGTTTACTAATGAATTAGTACCAATTGCCAATGTGCCACGGGTATTTCCATTTTGCGTCATCGATTTTAATTTGCAATAGGTTATGGTATTGTTATTGGCTCCGGCATTTAAATAAATGGTTGAAGCATTATTCGTACTCATAGCATTTGCAGGAGTGCCTGAAGTAGCCGTAGTTTTATGCTGAATGGTTAAATCAGCTCCTCCTGAAGGAACTCCGGCAGTATGTACACGTCCATCAATAGTAACATTCTTTGCTCCATTCAGAACTATAAATGGTTGGTTTCCTGCAGTAGATGAGTTAATTACCACACCAGAAGCTGTTGGGTAAATCTTTACAGATGCATAATTTGCATTTGGTATTGTAATTGTAGAATATGCAGTTGCAGCACTTCCGGATGCAAATGTTCCACCCTTGGTACTATCTGCAGGTGCAGTAGCTCCCGCAGTTCCTGCAGTATATCCACTTCCGGCATTATCTACATAAGAGTTTGCGTGTACAGCTACTGCTGCAGGTTGTATGGTTAAAGGGCCAGTACCAGTAGGCGTAGTTGCAGTAGAAATTAGACCATAACTAATAGCAGCACCAGAGCCACCACTGGTAGCAGCTACTGTAGTTTTAGGACCGTATCCGGCTCCACCATTTGTAACATAAGTTGTTAAGTTACCAGCAGTTGAAGGTGCTGTACAAATTGCAGTTGCCTGAGTTGTAACATTCAGACCATTTGTGCCACTTGCTCCTTCGATAGTTATAGTAGGTGCAACAGTCCAAGTTCCACCTGTATTGGCAATAGTTAGAACTTTCCCATTATTAATTGTTACAATAAATGTACCTGGTATACCAGTTCTTGTACCACCGGTTAATGTTATTTGAGGGAATTTGTAAGTAGTTGCACCAGGAGTAACAACTGTCGCTGAAATACCTCGAGGTGCATTAAGAGTTGTTGTTGAAGAGGTTGATCCAGCTGTTTCAGTAGTACTTGCCGATAATTCAAGGATTAAATTGTCTGTTGCTAAACCTGAAGCATTGCCATTGATGGCAGCAAATGCAGCAATTAAGTTAGTGTACGATTTATTAATTGCGGCAGGTGATGCTTCGGTGGCACCAGACAGAGTTACCTGAGCTGATACGAAAGTAGTACAGCTAAGTAGAATTGTTAGAATAATTCCTGTAATTTTTTTCATAAAAATTGATTTTTAAAAGATTGTTTTGGAGATAAAAAATTGTGATTAAAGGAAATAATCATCTTCCTAAATCCCTATTTAATAAGGGATTTAGGAAGTTAATATTGTAAGATAAGTTGAATTAACTTTTCCGAACGAAAAGAAAACTATTCAATAAATAATTTTTGGTTGCGGGTAGATTTGCTCGAAAATAAAGATACAATGTATGCTCCTTGTTTCAAAACACCATTAACATTCAAGCTTTGAGATCCATTCAAGTTACTACTATAAACAGTTTGACCATTCATATTGCTGATTCTTAGCGTGTAGTTATCTTGTTCTGCTACATTTATATTTAGTATTCCATTGCTCTTAAGTGGGTTTGGATATAT
>CAYXQZ010000111.1:0-3534 GCA_964466415.1 uncultured Paludibacter sp. | reverse complement strand
GAAGCTTCTGCATAAGTTCCACTACCGGTTCCACCGGTTACAGTTAACACATAATCTGCTGCATTCACAGAATTCTGTACGCCTAGCAACATAATAGCTGCTACGAAAATAAAAATGTAGTTTTTCATCATAAATAAATTTAAATAATTAGTACTAAGAGATTATTAATTTTTGAACAAATGTAGATACAAGCAATTAATGAATGATTAATAAAAGATTAATTATTGCTTTTTGCAAGATGAATTTTTCAACTTATCAAAAATTATCAATTTAATCCAATTTCTGCTAAAACAGGTAAATGGTCCGAAGGATAAAACAATCCAAAAGAATCAGACAAATGGGCATGACGAAAAACCTTTACTCTATCATTGATAAAAATATAATCAATCTTTCGCGATAGGTTTTTTACTGCAAATCCACCACTGGTAGATATTGGGCCATAATGTGGAGTTATGGTTTTATCCATTGCATCCGATAAATAGCCTAAAATTAACTGAACGGATGTTGTGTTTTTCGACAAATTCAAATCGCCAGTAAGTATCAATGGTAGCCCATCTTTATTGATTTCTTTCATCATTTTGATGGTTAACAATGCTCCTTTATCACGTGCCACTTTGCCCTGATTGTCGAAATGGGTATTGAATACATAAAACGATTTTCCTGTAGTTTTATGTTTTAATTTTATCCAAGTTACCGTTCGATTATGTGCAGCATCCCAACCTTTTCCAGGCTTTTCAGGAGTTTCATTCAACCAAAATACGCCATCATTCAACTTTTCGAAGCAATTTTTCTTATAAAAAATGGCTGTATGTTCACCCGAGCGAGCACCATCGTCGCGACCAACTCCTACATGATTGAACTCAGGAAATGCAGCAGTCAAATCATCCATTTGCTCAGGAAGTGCTTCCTGCACAGCAAAAATGTCGGCTTGGTGAAATCGGAACAAGCCTTCCACTTTTTCTTTACGCAATGGCCATGCATTGAGACTATCGGCAGGTGTGTTCATTCGAATATTGTAGCTAATAATATTGAAAGTAGCAGCTGGTTTTGATTTGCTAAATGCAGTGGTAGAAAAGGAAGTCGAAAAAATGGATAATATGACAAAAGTTTTTAAATTGAATATTCGTTTCATATTTTCTTAAAAATTAAATTTACACTTTGTTTTCGTTAGATTATCCCATTCAATTTATTCGAAGAAATTTTGTTTTTGCTTTGGTTTATTTTTATCCTTCTTAACCCAACGAAATTTATCACCTTCAACAATAAGGTCTAAGTCCTTTTTAGGTGTTACCTGAGGGGCAAACGAAGTAGGTCCTGACTTTTTCATTTCGTCCATTATGGAACGATATTGTGGATTCCCTGCCAAATTTGTCCAATCATTTGGGTCATCAATTCGATTGTAAAATTCTTCGGTTTTATCATCATATTGAATATAACGCCATTTCATATTAATTACAGCATATCCACCTCGTTTGGGATAAGGAAGAATTACATTGCGGTCTTTGGCTGATTTAGGATTTTTCAAAGTTGATGCAAGTGAAACACCATCTAAAACAGTCTTATTTGGGAGCTTGCATAATTCAACAAATGTTGGATACATATCAATTAAACTAACTGTAGTTGATACCCTTGTGTTCTTTGGTATTCCAGGTCCAGACCATAAAAAAGGAACATGCGACGTACGTTGCCAGAGTGTGTGCTTACCCCAGATTCCTTTTTCGCCCAGATGAAATCCCTGATCGCTAAATGCAACAACTATGGTATTGTTTTTATAGGGCGATGCATCTAATTCATCGAGAACTTTCCCTAACATGGCATCGGCAAACGAAACGCAAGCTAAATAACCAAGTATAGCATCTTTTACTGCATCCAATGCTTCCAACTCTTTATGTTGTTTCATTTTATTTTGAGCCATAATGCGTATTTGAGCCGGTAAATCATCAAGGTCGCCTTCTTTGTAGGGCGGCAGTTGAATAGAATCGCGATTATACAGGTCGAAATATTTCTTAGGAGCATAATTTGGATAATGTGGGCAATATAAGCCCAATGCAAGGAAAAACGGTTTATCGTGCTTACGCCGAATAACTTCGCAGGCCCATTTGGTACGAATAAAATCTACCATCTCGTTTTCCTTGTTGTTATCAATTGGTCCCCATTCAAGATGCAATGCAGGACCACCTGTTCTGCCGGTTTTGGTATAATACGGACTGTTTGGGTAAGGTGTAGGAAGTGGCACGTCGCTCATGTGATATCCATTCATCTCCCAAGCCATATCTTTTTCTTGCTGGCTACGTGAGTGGTATTCGTCCCAACCTCGTTGGTCGAGGAATCCCGATCGGTGATGATAAATTTTTCCGGCTCCAAAAGTTTGATAGCCACCATTTTTAAACGCCATTTGCAAAGTAACATAGTCAGGATGGTCGTACATAAAAACATCTTCTTCGTAACAACCCGATTTTGTGACATGCAATCCCGTCATAATGGCTGTACGCGATGGTGCACTAAAAGCACCCGGAGCATGTGCATTGGTGAACGACATGCCCGACTTTGCTAATCTATCAAAATTTGGTGTTTTAACTTGCGAATAACCCAGGGGATTAATCATATCATTCAGGTCGTCTAATGCAAATAAAATTACATTCGGCTGTGCGTTTTTTGCTTTTTTGGAACTTTCTTTCGCAATATTACTTGCTAATAATGTATTACTTACAGTACAACCCAAAAAAGTGATACCCGTGAGCATTAGATTGTGATTGGATAATTTCATAAGGTTTAACCGATGTTTGTTAACTATTTAAGAATTAGCTTTTGAGTTACAGTTTTTTCTTTAGAACTTAAAGTAATAATGTATAAACCGCTTTTCAATATATTATTCATTGGTAAAATATAAGAATTAGCACCTTGCAAATCAGCAGAATAAACTACTTGTCCGTTCAAATTCAAAATTTTTATCGCAGAAACTCCAGTATCTTTAACTTTGATAGTAAGCATACTTCCGTTAGGTAAAGGATTTGGATAAATCTGAAAACTTTTTTCATTACTAACAATTTCGTTGTTGGCGGTAGGTGCTGTTTGGTTTGGAATACCCGAAATTTCGATAGCATCAATTCTAGTTGTCATTTCACCAGTTTTGGAGTGATAGATACGAAACCAGTTGAGGGCTTCGAAATTTGGCACTCCTCCTGAATTGCCTGCATTGCTGATTTTCAGCGTGATATAATTCCATCCATTTACTAATCCGGTAAGCGTCCAGTTGTATTCAGCAACATCATTCTTGCCTCCGCTACCTAACTCAACCTGATTGGATGTGGCAAACTTTGTAACATCAGAAACATAATACCAGAACTTTAAAGCCGCATTTGCAGCCGGGATGTTTGGATTAAATGGCTCGAAAACTTTTGAAAATTCGGGTGTGCCGCTTCCAACATACTGAAGACTTCCTGTTCCTTGTTTTATATCAGTTGTATTAAGAGTAGAAGAAGCATTCCAGCCCATTGTAGCATCGCAAGCATCTAAATAATTAATATAAGTTGC
>CAYXQZ010000110.1:4453-9872 GCA_964466415.1 uncultured Paludibacter sp. | reverse complement strand
TAAATTGATAATATTTTGTATTTTTGTATTTTTATGTACTTTGTAAAAATACAACTAGTTTCAAAATTATTCCACTCAAAAAAACATCCTATTTATGAAGTTTAAACTAGTTCTAGCTTTTGCTTTGTTTATTTCATTGGTATTATTTGCTCAAAAAAGAAGTTTGCAAATTTCAGATTTTGCACATTGGAATCGCATTGAAAATCAAGCAATAAGCAATAATGGAAAATTTGTAGCTTTCGAAATAAATCGACAGAAAGGGGACGGATTTCTGATAATCTATACTGTTGATACTCAAAAATCAGACACCATTCATCATGGTACCAAACCAAAATTTTCAGTAAATTCTGATTATGTTGTTTTCAATCTTCGAGTGCCTGATGATACACTCCGAAAATATAAAATTGCCAAAACAAGCAAAGAAAAAATGCCTAAAGAATCTTTTGGCGTTTTCAATCTACAAACAGGAAAACTGTTGAAATTTGAGAATGTAAAATCATATCAAATGGCAGATGAACAAAGTAATTGGTTGTCTTTTTTACAAGAAATAAAAGAAATTAAAAAAGATAAAGCCGATACTACAAAGCTTGTAAGTGAAGCTCCAAAGAAAAAAGTATCTCCAAAGAAAAAAGAATCGTACAAATTATGTATTTGGGAGCCAGTGAAAGAAATAACACACACATTTAATAATGTTGATAGTTTCGCAGTGGCTTCGAAAGGTTTTCAAACGGCTTTTTACACCAAGTCCGTTGATAGCACAAAACTAATTTCGCTTGTAACTTTCAACCCCATAAACCTAAAAGCCGATACAATTTTTTCCGATTCGGTAACAATCAACAGATTAACCCTCGATGAGCCAGGCAATCAACTTGCTTATCTCCGCAGTGCTGACACTGCATCAGTGAAAACTTATTCGCTTTATCATTTTGATATAAAAAAGAAGAATTTGCTAAAAGCTGTCGATACGTTGACTGTTGGCATTCCTACCCGTTGGTCGCCTTCCATGCATAGCGAGCTTTCATTTTCGAGGGATGGTAGCAAACTCTTTTTTGGAACGGCGCGTGTAGTAAAACCTATCAAAAACGACAGTATTTTGGATGAAGATAAGCCCAAACTCGATTTGTGGAGTCATACCGATAGGCAGATTCAACCGCAACAACTAAAAATGCTAAGTCAGAAAAAGAAACAAACTTATCAGGCAGTGTATCATATTTCAGAGAAAAAATTTGTACAGTTGGCCGATACGATTATTGAAACAGTAAGGCTTTACAATTATAAAAATGCTCTTATTGCTTTAGGTACCAACAATAAAGATTATCAGAAACAAAGCACCTGGAGTGCACGCTATTTGAATGATTATTACTTAATTGATTTAAAAACAGGGACGAAAACAGAACTATTAAAATCAAAAAATAATCTGAATTTATCGCCAACTGCCAAGTTTGCATTGTATTTCGATTATTCGGACAGCATTTATTACTCGGTTGATCTGAAAAAAATGAAAACAACTGCGCTGACTAAAAACCTAAAAGTCAAATTTCACGATGAATTAAATGACATTCCGGCCGATCCCGATCCGTATGGAATTGCTGGTTGGACTGAAAACGATAAATATGTACTTATTTATGACCGCTTCGATATTTGGAAAATTGACCCTACGGGCAAGGAAATGGCTGTAAATATCACCAATGGAAGAGCTGAAAACACTCGCTATCGCTACCAAGTTTTAGATAATGAAATTAATTTCGTGCCCGAAAAAATCATTCTTTCGGCATTTAACGAAAAAACAAATAGCGCTGGTTATTACAATATTGACTTATCGAAACCCTTATCTACTAAACAATTGCTAAAAGGAGAATTTATGCTCTCGCAATTGCAAAAAGCAAAAAATGCTGATGCTGTCATCTTTTCAACGCAAACTGTATCGGAATTTCCAGATGTGAAAATCAGCAATTTATTGTTCGAAAAACCGCACAAAATATCGAATGCCAATCCACAACAAAACCATTTTTTATGGCCTACTGTAGAAACTGTCAATTGGAATTCGTTTGCAGGCGATTCGTTGAAGGGCTTACTGTATAAACCTGAGAATTTTAATCCACAAAAAAAATACCCGATGGTAGTTTATTTCTACGAAAAAAGCTCAGATACCGAACATCGTTATAATTACCCGCAACCAAGTCGGTCCATTATAAGCATTCCGTTTTATGCAAGCAACGATTATTTTGTTTTTGTTCCTGATATAGCTTACAACACAGGTTTTCCAGGGCAAAATGCCTACGATGCCATTGTGAGCGGTGTACGAAAACTCACCGAAACAATGCCTTTTATTGATGAAAAACACATTGGCTTACAAGGTCAAAGTTGGGGTGGATATCAAATTGCCTATTTAGTTACACAAACCGATATTTTTGCTGCGGCTATGGCTGGAGCGCCTGTAAGCAATATGACCAGTGCTTATGGCGGAATTCGTTGGGGAACAGGTGTGAGCCGCATGTTCCAATACGAAGAAACGCAGAGTAGAATTGGAGGTACGCTGTGGGAAAAACCGCTTCATTTCATCGAAAACTCACCACTGTTCTTTGCTCCCAAAGTAAACACACCGCTACTAATAATGGCAAACGATAATGATGGAGCTGTGCCTTGGTATCAGGGCATTGAGTTTTTTATGGCATTATATCGCTTAGGTAAACCCGTTTGGATGCTCAATTACAATGGTATGGATCACAATATCGAAAGCAAATACTGGGCAAACCGAGTAGACTTAAGTACAAGAATGTTTGGTTTTTTCAACCATTACTTAAAAGGAAAACCAGCTCCCGAGTGGATGAAAGAGGGAATTCCTGCCATTAAAAAAGGGGAAATATTGGGATATTGAAATTTGAAATCTGGGCTTAATATATTTTATTTAACATAAGATAATAACAAAAGGAATAGTTTTCTATATTGAAAATTATTCTTTTTTGTTGTCAAATATACCCTTCTTTCAAAAAAAATGCTCTATCTTTGCAACATTGTTTCATTTGAATTGTTGTATCATTATTAAAACACTAAAATATGACAGCTTTAGAGATATTAAAACAGCACGAAATAAAAAAAACGCCTGCTCGGATGTCGATGATATACACTTTGCAATCGTCGAAATATCCCATGTCGGAATACGAGATTAAGGAGCAAATGGCCGATTTGTACGACCGCGTAACTTTTTATCGGAATGTACAAACCCTTACAACAGCAGGAATTATCCACAAAATTGTAGCCGATAATACCACCGTGCGTTATACCCTCAACTGCTGCGAACATGGTCATAATCACACGGCTGAGCATGCTCACTTTTTTTGCGAAACCTGCAAAAATGTAGTTTGTTTAAACCAACTGAAAATTCCAGCTTACGATTTACCTAATGGCTACAAGTTTGCCGATTGCGATGTGATAATAAAAGGGACTTGTGAGAAATGCAATCAAGAAGAAATGGTGAATGGTAAATGAAGAAGCCCTCATAAATATAAATATAACTATACATGAAAATAATATATCAAATTCTGTTTTTCACATTAGTAATTACAGACATTTTTGCCAATAATGCTGGCTATCAACAAACTAACTTGAGTGGGAAAATTACTGACACAAATGGGAAATCATTAACAGGCGTAACTGTGTTTTTTCCAGAATTAAAAACAGGTGCTGTTTCTGACAACAATGGTTTCTACTTACTGGACAATCTTCCAAAACGAAATATGCTTGTTCAAATTACAGCCTTGGGATACAAAATGATTGCCGAAAATATTGATTTAAAAACGATAGAAAAGAAAGATTTTGTACTTTCTGAATCGGTAGTGGAGATTAACGAAGTAGTTGTTACTGGACAATCGGGCGCTTCGCAATTGATTAAAATGCCAACTTCGATGAGCATTATTACCCAACAGGAATTACAACAACAATCGGCCACCAACTTGATTGATGCCATTAGCTCCCAACCAGGAATATCGCAAATTACAACTGGCAGCGGTATTTCAAAACCAATTATTCGTGGACTAGGCTACAATAGAGTTGTGGTTTTAAACGATGGTATTCGTCAGGAAGGACAGCAGTGGGGCGACGAGCACGGCATTGAGATTGACGAAAACGAAGTGAGCAGAGTGGAAATTCTGAAAGGTCCTGCAAGCTTAATGTACGGGTCGGATGCTATGGCTGGTGTTATTAACTTTGTGTCGGCTCCCATACTTTCGCAGAATAAAATGCGCCTGAACGCAATGGCCAATTATCAAACAAACAATGGATTAATGGCTTATTCGCTCAACTTTGCTGGACATAAAAAAGCCTTTGTGTGGGATATGCGTTACAGCAATAAGCAAGCACATGCATATCAAAACAAACAAGATGGATATGTTTATAATTCAGGATTTAGCGAAAATGCAGCGTCGGGCTTGTTTGGCATAACTAATTGGTGGGGGTATTCACATCTTACCCTGAGTACATATCAATTAAAACCTGGAATTGTGGAAGGCGATCGTGACGATGCCACCGGACAATTTACAAAACCAATTATTTTAGGTGATGGTACAGCAGGCGAAGCAATTGCAACTGAATCAGACTTTTTGTCGTACAACAATTTGATGCCATTTCAGCAAGTAAACCATTACAAAGCGGTGTGGAATAACAATATTCTGATTAGCGAAGGTAGCTTGAAAGCCACCATAGGTTATCAACAAAATCGTCGACAAGAGTTTGCCGATGTGCTGATGCCCAAGGATTACGAATTATATTTTCAACTTCACACTGTAAATTATGATATTCATTACATGCTGCCCGAAAAAAACGGTTACGAATTGTCGGTCGGAACAAATGGAATGTATCAAAACTCGTTGAATAAAGGTATTGAGTATTTAGTGCCTGAGTACCGACTTTTTGATGCAGGAGCTTTTGCAATTGCTAAAAAATCGTGGGGAAAACTAAATGTTAGTGGCGGACTGCGTTACGATAGGCGTTTTGAAACAGGCGATGCCTTGTATTTAGATGCCAATGAAGAAAAAACAACATCTGCCGATCCAACTTCAACCGAACGTTTTGCAGCTTTTACGATTAATTTTGGTGGTATAAGTGGCAGCATTGGAGCTACTTACCAACTGAGTGAAAATTGGAATACTAAATTGAATTTTTCGCGTGGCTTTCGTGCACCAAACATTAGTGAGTTAGGTTCAAATGGCGTTCACGAAGGCACCATCCGCTACGAAATTGGAGACCCTAATCTAAAGTCAGAAAGCAGCTTTCAAATTGATTATGAGCTGGGATATAATACCGAACATGTAAATGCTAAAGTCAATTTATTTGCCAATAACATTTCCAACTATATTTTCTCGCGTAAACTTAGCAGCGTGTTGGGTGGCGATTCTATTGCCGATGGCGTTTCTGCCTATAA
>CAYXQZ010000110.1:0-4353 GCA_964466415.1 uncultured Paludibacter sp. | reverse complement strand
AACTTAGCAGCGTGTTGGGTGGCGATTCTATTGCCGATGGCGTTTCTGCCTATAAGTTTGATTCGGGCAATGCACAACTAATTGGTGGAGAAGCAAGTATCGATATTCACCCACATCCTTGGGATTGGTTGCATTTCGAAAACAGTTTCTCGTACGTAAACGCAGAACTCCGTAACCAACCAGACTCCACCCGCTATTTACCATTTACGCCGGGAGCCAAATTAAAATCGAATTTGAGAGCCGATTTCGATCATGTTGGTAGCTACGTAAAAAATGGTTTTGCATCAATTGGCCTAGAACATTATTTTGCGCAAAACAAAATATATTCAGCTTATGGGACCGAAACAACAACGCCAGCCTACACACTGCTCAATGCAAGTATAGGAGGCGATATTGTAATCAAAAAGAAAACGATCTGTTCGCTATATGTAATTGGAACCAATTTGGCTGATGTAGCTTATCAAAGTCACTTAAGTCGCCTAAAGTATGCAGCTGTCAATAATGTTACCGGCAACACAGGCGTTTATAATATGGGTAGAAATATTAGTTTAAAACTAATAGTACCTGTGGAATGGTAAAATACAACTTAAAATTTTAATACCGCAACCATTTCCACATTTCTTTCCAAGTAGTTTTTTTACCATACATCAAAATTCCTGTACGGTAAATTTTGCCTGCCATCCAGGTGGTACCGATAAACGAAAGCACCAAAATGCTGATTGATAACGCTATTTGCCAAAATGGAACATCGAAAGGTAGACGTACCATCATTACAATGGGCGACGTAAACGGAATCATGGAGCACCAAAATGCCAGCGGTCCGTCGGGGTTTTCGGCACTAAAAATACCAGCGTAAATGGCAAAAATTATCGGAAGCATAATGGGCATCGAGAACTGCTGCGTGTCGGTTTCGTTATCCACTGCCGAGCCGATAGCTGCAAAAAGTGATGCATACAGCAAATATCCGCCTAAGAAATAGACGATAAACAACGAAATAATCTGCACAAAATCGAGTCCGTTTATGGCTGTCATAAAATCGGCAATTTGTCCATTCACTTCGGTTGTGGGCATACCTTGCATTCCTTTTTGACTTAATTCCTGTATTTCCTTCATTTTCTCCATATCCAAATCCTTGGCAAATGTAGTGGACAAGCCAAACAAAATGGCACCAGTTAGTAATACCCACATCATAAACTGAGTGAGTCCAACCAGCGCAATACCAATAATTTTACCCATCATGAGTTCGAAGGGTTTTACGCTCGAAATCATAACTTCCACAATGCGATTGGTTTTTTCCTGCACCACACCAGTCATAACTTGTGCACCGTAAATAACTATAAACATGTATATTATAAAAGCAGTAAGCATCCCTATCATCAAAGCCAACTCGGCCGAAGCTTCTTTTTCATTCCCATCTTCGCCCCATTTAATGGTTTTCAATTCAATATCTGAACTTGACTTTTCGACCATTTCTTTCAGATTAGGAATATTGTAAGCGGCTAATTTTTGCTCCTCTATATGCTTATTGAGCAATCCCGAAACATACGATTTCAATTCCAAATTCACCTGTTTATCCGAATACATTACGGCAGCGGTAGAGTCTACTCTTAAATCCTTACTAATAAAAAGTAAGGCAGCAAAATCAGAATTTTCGTTGTTTTGTTTTTTCAACTCGTCCACAGTAGCATCGCTAAACTGAAAATTGTACGACTCGTTATTTTTCAACACCTCTTTATAAAGTCCTGATTTATCAACAACTACAATATTTTTTATTTTATCGTCCTTAATTGTTCCAAGGAAAACGATAAGTGCAATCATTCCTACCAAAAGGATAGGAGTAAGAAATGTAAGTAGGATAAATGACTTTTTCATTACCCTTGTGCTGTATTCGCGCTGTATTATTAAACTTATTTTTGACATAATTGTAAAATTGCCCCCAACCCCTAAAGGGGAGTTGAAGTTAGTGTTTCTATATTTAATTTTCAAATTGGCATATTGACATATTGGCTCATTGGCTTACAGTTTTTATAAAGATATCATTCATACTTGGTAGAATTTCTTCGAACGAAAGAATTTCGGTTTGAGCCATTAGTTTGGACAATAACGAGTTATTGGTATCGCCAACCGTTTTTTTAATGGTATATTCAAAAATGCCGTTGAGCGATTTATTATTGATCAATTCAAAATCAGTTATTTCAACTTCCTTGCGTGTTTTAAGCAAATATGTATGAGTTGCATGCGAAGCCCGAATATCAGCTACATTACCCTGCAACACAATTTTCGATTTATCGACCAACGAAATATTTTCGCATAAATCTTCTACCGTTCCCATATTGTGGGTCGAAAAAATAATGGTCGCACCTTTGTCCCGCAACTCAAGTATTTCGCGTTTCAGCAAATCGGCATTTACAGGGTCGAAACCGCTGAAAGGTTCGTCGAAAATAAGCAGTTTGGGGTCGTGCAAAATGGTAGTAATAAACTGCACTTTTTGCGCCATTCCTTTGGATAGTTCTTCCACTTTTTTGTCCCACCAAGTTTGTATTTCGAACTTCTCGAACCAATATTTGAGTGCCTTTTGAGCGTCTTTTTTACTCATGCCTCGGAGCTGTGCCAAATACAAGGCTTGTTCACCAATTTTCATTTTTTTGTACAATCCACGTTCTTCGGGCAAGTAACCAATATGACGCACATCTTCGGCTGTCATTCGTTTTCCGTTGAGCAACACTTCGCCACTATCAGGGGCGGTAATACAATTGATAATACGAATAAGTGTGGTTTTACCGGCACCATTAGGCCCGAGCAATCCATATACCGAATTCTCCGGCACTTCCAGACTTACGCCATCCAAGGCGCGGTGTCCGGCAAATTGTTTAACTACGTTTTTTACTTCTAAAAGAGACATGATGTGTTGATATGATGATGTGATAATGAGTTGATTAAATTTTTCCTTCGTCGGCAAAGCTATAAAACCGACCTTGTGCTACAATAATATGGTCTAAAAGTCGAATACCAATGGCATCGCAACCTTCTTTTACCCTGCGAGTTATTTTTACATCCTCGTCGCTCGGATGCAATTGTCCCGACGGGTGATTGTGCGCTACCGCAACTCCCAAGGCCGATTTTTCCAATGCCAATCGTAATATGGCTGGCAAATCCACCACCGTTTGATTCTGACTTCCCTTGGTTATGCGCCTTGATTCCATCACTTTGTTGGCCCCATCGAGCAAAGCTACCCAAAATTCTTCGTGAACCAAATCTTGTAAGTTGGGCTCAAAAAGCTCAAACAAATCTTCGCTGCGTGTAATTTTTTTGCGTTGCAATACATCGCTTGTTTTACGGCGTTTACCCAATTCGAGCGCTGCCATTATGGTTATTGCCTTTGCTTCGCCAATGCCTTTAAAGCGTTTGCATAAATCCGAAATCGAAAGTCGCGCCAACTCATTTATGTTGTCGCCACACTCACGCATTATTCGTCGCGAAAGCTCTACGGCAGATTCATCTCTATTTCCGGAACCTATCAGAATTGCCAATAATTCAGCATCCGATAAGGTGTTTGCACCTTTCCGAGCCATTTTTTCGCGTGGGCGGTCGTCTTCGCTCCATTCGCGTATAGTTAAGCGTTTGTCGTCGGTAGTCATTCCTAAAACTTTTTTTTAATCTAACTGAATTTCGGACACAAAAATACATATTTATTTTCTGTTTCTCAATAAAAAAAGTCAGCAATGAAAATTTGTTTCATTTATCCTAATATTATTGATTAATAAAGTTTCTTATGTTTGTGTTTTACAGTCAGTTTCCATTCAAAAAGACAGCGCAGAACCATAACTACGAAAATTTAAAAATAAAACTGTACTTTTGTTCCGAAAAAACGAAAAACCAATGCTTGCATTTCTATCCATAACAGGAATTTTACTTTCAGTCCTATTACTATTTTTTAATGCCCGAAAGAATCAATCGACTATCTATTTGGCATTATTGAATACAACTAAAAAAGCGAAAGAAAAAACTTACATTTTTTTTTGTATTTTTGCAGTAATTATTTAATCTCTTGTAAAACTGCAATTGAGCCATGATAAATGATTTAAATGATAGAATCTCGAATAGAAGTATACTTCTTGTCGCTATTTTTTCCCTCCCGCTTAATATTATTATCTTTTTTGCGCTGAAAGAGAGCGAGTTCCAGATAATACGCATAGTTCCACCTATTTTTTCGCTTATATCCATTTTACTTGCCCTGTTTCGATATAAAATTGAATTTAGAACTAAAATTTGGGCGTTTATCGGGCTGATGTTTTGTACAGCTTGGTTTAACTTGTTGCTGGGCTTGCTCGATTTGGCGACTTTGTGGTTTAT
>CAYXQZ010000109.1:0-9938 GCA_964466415.1 uncultured Paludibacter sp. | reverse complement strand
TTGGCACATTAGGGATGGCCATTCTAATTTTCAGAAGTATTCAATCGCGAAACAGACAGTACGCCATGATGCAAGCCATAGGTATTTCAAAGCAAAATATCCGTAGAATTATTGCATACGAATTTATTGGAATCCTTTTTGCAGGCATTACCATTGGCATTATTTCGTCACTTATTGCTAATTTACAGCATATTTTATCAAACAACGACGATGTACCAATAACTCTGCTTTTAATCCTTATTATACTGTTTATAATCAATGGATTTACGTGGATATATATAGGTACTACTAAAAGTATTCGTACTCAATTTATATCCGATTTAAGAAACGATTGAACATTGATTATTCTTCTTTTTTCTTTTTCTTGAAAAGCATAGTTACTAAGCTACCTCCAGCAAGTATAGCCATTAAAATACCACCATCGATAGGTACCGACATACCACCCGGTTCAGGATCAAAACCTGGATGAGTTCCACCATCTTGAGCAAAAATAACTACAGAAACCAATAAAAGAGCAACTACGAGCGTGGTTCTCATCAACTCTTTTCTGCTAACAAAATTACGCATTGTTTTCATTTTTATAATTTTAAAGGGTTAATTTTATTTGATAAATAATTTGAAAATAAATATTCTAAAACAATCTGATAATACTTAATATAATATATCCTAAGCTTGTAAAAAACGATAATTTGGACCAATTAAGCTCGTTAGGTTCAACCACATACACTGTATCGCCAATATCCAACAACTTAAATTTTCGTTTGGTGACATCATCCGAATATATGTCTTTTACTAGGACTTCTTCGTAACTTTGATCAGCACGGATTATAATAATTTTCTTACATTTTTTAATAAACTTAATGCCACCAGCACGGCTTATAGCATCCATAATACTAATTTTTTCGAATACAGGTACTTGCCCAGGTTTATTAACAAAACCAATCACATTCACTATTTGACTAGGCAATTCGCTAATAAAAACGGTTACAATTGGGTTTAGCACATATTTACCTACATTGTCCGAAACCAACTTTGTAAAACTTTTAACCGTCATGCCCGAAGCTTGAATACTGCCTAAACCTGGGAATTGCACATAACCATCGGGCAAAACAATAATGCGTTCCAAACTAAATTCAGGATGACCCATAACCGCAATCGAAACAACATCGCCTTTTTTAATAACATAATTGTTATCAACACTTTGTGCATTTGAATTGCTTGTCAGAAAAAGCAACATACAAAGTAAGCTTCCTATTTTCAATACTCGTTTCATCTGTTTATAATTTTTTAATAAATGACTTGATCTCTTTCTTTTCGTTTTTCAAGATAGGTTCTTATTTCTCTTTTTCGCATCATTTCGAACGACGGTAAATCGGGATAATAGAATAAATTTGAACCTTCGCGACTATAATAACCTGGTATATTTCCGTATGAGAAACTTGGTGAGCTTAAGATATCCTTGTAAAGCATTGTCAAAAACTCCGTTTTCATATCGGTTCGGAATACATTTCTAAAATTCTCTATTACATAAAGTTGATCTCCAGTGTTTAATTTTTTAAATGAGTTTCTCATACCTTCCAACACATATCGCTGGCGCTGATTACGCATTTCATAAGTCATTTCCATATTTCCTGGATCAACCTCAAAATTATCCTTCCGCACCAAGTCTTTTGTCTTTTCGCTTTTCACATTCATTTTCAGGTTACGCCAATCCAAAAAACGTATATACTCCCATGCATAATACCCATCAATACGACTTTTACCAGGTGTTAAGTTATACTCGTTGGCGTAGGCTTTATCTAAATTTACATCTACTCCGCCGAGTAAATCAATTAAGTCGATAAAATTAAAACGATCCTGAATTAAATAAAAATCAATTTTCTGCCTTAGCGAATGTTCCAAAATACGCATTGTTGGATAAATATCGAGCGTAAAAAACAAATCAATTAATCGGTATTCAGTATTTAAAAACAAAGCACTTTGCGGAATATGTACAAAATTAATACGATGAAATTCAGGATAATAATTTATCAACACATATACTGCCGGAATTCCGATATATAAGATGCTATAACATTTTATTTCTTTTTGTTGAGCTGCCTCTACAACTTCCTTGCTTAAATCCTTGTACGACAAACGTATAGTTTGGTTTATCTGGCTAATGAATTCGTATCTTCTTTTATTGCTCGACGACCCTTGACAAGGAATATGATACACCGAATCGTTCATCACTATTTTATCCATTTCAACACGAGCAGCATCAGCATTTATTGAAAAACCTTTCGACATACGAATTAGCATTGCCAAATCGGAACCTTCGCGCATGGTATAAACTGCTCTCTTATTAACACATCCACACGATGCAACCCGTATTAGTCTATTTTCGGTTGTTTTACGATTAAGAAAAAAAAACAATCCAATAGATAGTAATAAAAGCAATATTAGTATAATCCAAAACCACATTTTACGTTTTTCGTAAACGGTCTTTTTGTGTTTTCTTTTTGCACTTGAATCATCCATCGAACAAACAGTTTTTTTTATTTACTATCTAAAGATTCCCAGCAATTATTTCCTTTTCAATTTTTGCAGCTTTATCCACTGATTGTGGATCTGCTGCATTCATGTCGTAATTATCAACCGAAGGTAAATATACTACATCACCTTGCTTTAAATTATATGGACTTATACCTTTATTCCTATTAACCAAATAAATATATACCCAAAATTTTTCGTTACCAAAGTGAGTTAAGGCTATTTCGTCAAATCGTTTTTCGGTTGATACAATCACACTATCCAAGTTCGTTTGAACGGAGTATTCACTTTCAAATTTTGTTGCATTATTGGCATCAATTGTTGAAACTTCATCGCTCTTTAGTTCAATTTTACTCGATTTTTTATTGTTAAATGGGAAAATAGAATTTCGATACAAATAACTAACAATGGAGATAAATCCAATTACCGAGAATACGATTACAAACAAAATAGACTTACGAGGACGTTTGATTTTTGCTAGCAAACCCTTATTATTATCTGCGTCCTTATAATAATCGTGCGATGAATAGTTATAATCATCGTAAGCACCACCTTGACCTTCATAAAAATCATTGATAACCGCAGCTATATATTTGGTATTAAATGCAGTAAGCACTTTAAATAGTTTGTTAAGCATAGTACGTGTGGTACGACGCAAGCGAACAATCACAAAAATACCATCGATATAATCAAAGAAATCAACAATATCAGGAATATAAATAGCAGCTGGCGTATCAAAAATCACAATTTCGTAATTGGCGCGTGCCCACTCTATAAACTCAACTAATTTTTTGTTATTATAAAACAATTCCTTATGTCCATCAGCATTACCGGCATTTACAAAATGCAAAGTATCAATTTCGGTAGGTTTAATAATGGTTTGTAAATCGCATTCGGACATTAAATAATTACTCAAACCTATTTCGAATTCAGGTTCTACTTTGGAGCTTAATTTGGGTGAAAAGAAATCCATATCTACTAATAAAACACGTTGCATTTTATTAGCAATGGCTGCTGCCATTTTCATACTAACCAGCGATTTACCATCCAAGCGATCAGGACTCGATATAACAAAGGTTTTTAGTTCTTTTAGCTTCTGAATTTGACGCAGATTAATAATAAGGTTACTCATATCGCTCGTAGAGCGGTATTTAGCACCAGTTATAGGATTTACAGTAACCAAAGCATTCTCGTTATCCGAATAATGTTTTACAACACCCAACATAGGCGAAGCATAAAAGCGGTCGTAATCGTCAATTAGCATAATGCGATCATCGAGCATATCGTACACAAATACAATAAGCGATGCAATTACTAAACCAAGTAAAAATGCAAAAATGATATAAAACATTATACCTTTGTTAGCTATAAAAACTGAACTAGGATCGTCGACAAATACAAAGCGACTTAAACTGCCTTGCGATGTAGATTGTGTTTCGATGAGTTTATCATTCAGTTGTTTAATGGTCATGCTTACCATTTCGCGATTGCGCAATGTTTGTTGTTGTTCCTCGTTGATAGACCCAGGTAAAGTTTTAGCTTCGAGTTCAGCAATAATTCTCTCGAGCGATTTAACTTTAGTATCCTCTGACACTTCTTGAATCTTATATTCCATTAACTTGCTCATTAACTGGCCTTTCAATGGATTTTGAATCAAACTGCGAACCTCCATACGTTGTTGTAAGGTATCGCGAATCATTGTGCTAATTTGCTCAATATTCTGACGAATTTGTTTTACTTCAGGGTGGTCTTCTTTGTTACGTGTAAGCGAACGAGCTAAATCCACTTCAAGATTCATTAACTGCACTTTAAGTGGTTCGGAAAAAGCCGATTCGTTAATAATAGTGCCATCTAAGTTTTTTAATTCATTTTCGGTACGTATACGAGCCGCCATAATTGAAGCCAAATTAACACGTGCATTCAATAAATCGGCTCTAAATTGATCAAGCATAGTACTAATTTTAGCAAAATCAATAATTTCGGTCCCTTTGGAGGCTCCTGTTTGACGGATAGAAATATCAATCTGATTTAATTTCTGATTATTTTGATTGATTTGATCGCCAAGATAAACTACTAAGCGTTCGGAGTTCGAAACCTGATTCGAAAGCAATAACTCATTGAGCGACTTTACATAAGCACGAATCAAAATTGGTATATGCTCGTTAAATTTACAAGAAATACTAACCAAATATACAGGAATACGGTCTTCTTTGCGTTTATCAATAATACCCACAAACAACATAGATTTTAAATGCGATACCGAATAAGTTAAACCTGAATTTTTAATTGTCGATTTAAGCACTTCGTCCGATTTCATAGCACTAAGCCAATAGTTTTTATCGAAATCCGATTTTACTACCGGTGCATCATCCAAACTCATGTATTCGCGCATGGTTTCGTTGTAAAACACCTCATAGTTAGACTGATACACTTTGGGTTGTTTCAGAGCGTAAAGCAACACCAATAGTAGTATTGCTACAAATACGCTCAAAAAAATCCATTTATGTATAAGTACTATTCTGAAAAACCGACTAAAAAAACTATTTAAATCCTGTTGTGGCTTTTTATAATTGCTATAAGGATATTTGTCGTTCAGTTCGTTTATTTCTTCAGTATTTATTTGATTAGCTGCCATTTAATTAATTTTTAAGTGTAAAAAACAAATGCTTGTTACAATTTATTTATTAAAGTTCTTCATTGCTTACATTATACAAAATGCTCGATACTTTTTCCACTGAATTTGGACGATAACGCAAATCTCTGTTTTTAATACGTGCATATTTATTCTTATTTACTGGAGGATAATCAGTTAAGATTAAATCAACAATAAAATAAATATCTTCGATGGTTAAACCAACTCCCGAAGGTATACAAAGTCCATTTTTAAATAAATTTTCGGAAACATTATTACCATAATAAGGTAAATGTGCAAATACAGGTTGCATGTGCATAGGTTTCCATAACGGGCGGGTTTCTACATTATTTTGTTCTAAAAGTATTCTTATTTCATCGGCATTTTTTCCAAATTTACGTTCGTCAATTAATATACATGTTAACCAAAAGTTCGATTCAAAATCATCATTTGGATTTTCTTGAACTGTAATACCTTGTACTCCACTCAATAGTTTTGAGTACAATTTATGATTGCGTCGGCGAGCTTCAACAAACGATTCTAAAGCCATCATTTGTCCACAACCAATACCAGCACTTACATTGCTCATGCGGTAGTTATAACCCACTTCGTTGTGTTGATAATACACTTCGTTTTCGCGGGCTTGAGTAGCCAGGAACAAGGTTTTCTTAGCAGTTGTTTCGCATGGACAGATAAGAGCACCACCACCCGAAGTAGTAATAATTTTATTGCCATTGAATGATAAAGAACCAAAATCGCCAAATGTTCCACATTTTTGGTTTTTGTAAGTTGAGCCTAACGCTTCGCAAGCATCCTCAACAACCGGTATACTGTAACGATTAGCTACTTCCATTATTTTGTCGATTTGAGCAGGCATACCATATAAGTCAACAAAAAGAATAGCCTTTGGCAATTCACCAGTAATAACCAATCGCGAGCGAATAGCTTCTTCGAGCATTACTGGACACATATTCCAAGTAACGTTCTCGCTATCAACAAATACAGGTTTTGCGCCCAAATAAGTTATTACATTGGCTGTAGCCGCAAATGTAAAAGTCTGGCAAAGTACTTCGTCGCCAGCACCAACACCTAATTGCAACAATGCCAAATGCAATGCAGCAGTACCAGTATTGAGTGCTACTACGCTTTTACAGTTGTCTTCTTCAGGTGCTACAAAATTTTTCAAACGGCTTTCAAAATCTGTAACATTGGGTCCCAGTGGAGCTATCCAATTTGTGTCAAAAGCACTTTGGATAAATTGCATCTCGTATCCGCTCATTTGAGCTAAGGATAACCAAATTTTGTCTCGTTTCATAACCCTAATTTTTTAGTAAATTAAAAAAATTCTTAAACTTCTATCATCTCACTTATGCGACAATCGCTAACATTTAAAATAGCTGATGCCCATGTCATACCTACACCAAACGCACTGAGGAACAATGTTTTTTGCGAATCCAACTTGTTTTTTAATTCGCTCACAATTGTCAAAGGAACCGAAACCGATGAAGTGTTTCCATATTTTTCTAAAGTCGACGGTAATTTGTCGACATCTAATTTTAATTTCTTTGCCAAATAACCATTAATAAAGCTATTGGCTTGATGAAAAACGAAATAATCAACAGCATCTTTTTCAACACCAGCATAATTAAAAATAAGGTTGTAATCTTTTGGTATCTCACGAATTACAAAATTAAAAACGTCGCCACCATTCATATAACCTTGCTCGTCGGAGCGTATATTACCAAATTCATCCACCACTTTCTCAACTACTGTTTCGGCACTCGATGGATTACGATATCCACCAGCATTAATTTTTATCAAATCTTCGCGCGAGCCATCAGAGTTAAATGAGAAACAGCTTTTACCAAATTTTTCATTTCGTTCAATCAAAGCAGCTACGCCAGCATCGCCAAAAATAAAAGCAGTGCGACGATCTTTCTTTGAATATACTTTCGAACGAGTTTCACCATCAAGAATCAAAGCTTTGCGAATACAACCAGTCTGCATCAATCCATAAACTACACTTAAACCATAAATAAATGCCGAACAACCCAAGTTAATATCAAAAGCCATGGTTGTTGAAGCAAGTTTTAAGCGTTCCTGAAGAATAATTGAAGTTGCCGGCATCCGATAATCGGGAGTTTGCGAAATAAAAACCAATAAATCAATTTCCGAACGATCAATATTGTTATCGGCAATTAGTTTTTCGGCAGCTGCATAACACAAATCCGATGCGCAAGTATCAGCATTAGCAAATCTACGTTCAACAATTCCAATTTTTTCAACCACATCTTTCACTTCCTCCGAAGTAAAAAACTCTGTATATTCGTAATTTTTAATCACATTACTGGGCACTGCACCACTTAATGCGCTAATTCCTATATTATTAAATGTAATAAGTGCCATAATTCACTAGATTAAAGAAATTCCACCATCAATCACTAAATCAGTTCCTGTAATCCATGCCGAAGCATCCGACAATAAATAAATTGCGCTGTAGGCAACTTCTTCTGGTTTTCCGTAGCGTCCTAAGGGGTAACGTTGTTCGTCTTTTTTATAATCTTCGTCGCTTAAAGGGCCTTTTTCGGTTAAACCTGTATGAACCATTCCTGGTTGTATAGTATTTACGCGAATTTTTTTAGAAGCCAGTTCCAATGCCAACACTTTCGAAAACGACGACAAACCACCTTTTGAAGCACTATATACACCATCACCAATACTTGAATGAAAAGCAGCTATGGAAGAAACGAATACTATTGATGCACCTGAATTTATTTTTTTTGCTTTTATCAAGGCTTTTGCAAGCATTATAGGAGCTTTTAAATTGGTGTTGAGTATCATATCCATGTCCATTTCCTTGATATATTGTGTAATCATGCGGCGGTTAATACCTGCATTACTTACAATTCCATCAAGTATTGGCAGTTCGGAAACTAGTTTTTCAACGTCCTGTAAGCTTGTAATATCCGATACCAACATTTTGTGGCCTTCGCCAGTCATCATTTCAAGTGTCTGGGTCAATGCCGCTGCATTGCGTCCTGTAAAGTAAACCTCGGCTCCCATTTCAGAACAAGCAATTGCCATAGAGCGACCAATACCCGACGATGCGCCAGTAATTAGTATTCGTTTGCTTGCTATGGAAAAAAAATTGTTCATGGTATTTTATATTTTAAGATTGAAGTTTTTTTATTGTTTCAATAATTTCGGCATTGGTTTTCAACTGTTTAAAGTCACGTCCTTCAATTATTACGTCAAATTCTTCATCAATCATTGCTATCAGCGACAAAAAAACCAACGAATTCCACTCTTCATAATCACGAAAATTATCTTCCAACAATAACTCTCTGTCCGTAATTTCAAGTACTTCCTTGAACATCAATAAAAATTTCGCTTCCATAATTCTTAAATTTTAGTAAATTAGTGTGTGTGTAAATAAGCTTGTTTTCCAAATTATGATTTCAACTATTTAATCATTTAATGCCCTTGAAAAATTCAGCTATTTTGTACTGCTAAAATTAATGAATATAAAATATATTGGTACAATTGATACATTGTAGCACTTGTAATATGGCTTTGTAGTAACTACTACAAATAGGCACATGTACTTGTAATAGATAGTTTAATTCAACAAATTTATCTGTCTGAGAATGCATTTTGGAAGCTTTAAGTATAACTTTATTTTTGTTTATTACTATTGTATAGCTTAAATGACTCCCCAAATAATAAGTGGACAAGCAACAATATAACATTATTTAACTATAAAATTTAAACATTTAACTCTTCAAAACTCTGCATAGCTTATCTAAATCGAAAATCTTGGAATTTTTACGACAGGCACTCTAAAACTTTGAACTACAAAAAATGGCTTATTTTAAAATGTGATTTTGCTATTAGTTGATTTATCGATTATTTTGACAGCACTTAGATAAGGTAATTTTTTAGGTCAATAATTTTTTCATCTATATTTTGATTACTTTTACATTTCATTTTTCAACAAGACAAAACGGATATGATAATAATAATTTCGCCAGCCAAAATTCAAAACTTTAAATCACATCAATTCACAGAAGAATATACACTTCCTATTTTTATGAAAGAGGCAAAAAAACTGGTGGATTTGATGTGCGAATTAGAACCTACTGAACTAAGTAAGTTGTTGGAAATAAACACTAAACTCACTGATTTGAATTACGACCGATATTTCAATTGGCACTTGCCCTTTACATCTCAGAATGCAAAACAAGCAGCTTTTGTATTTGATGGAGAAGTATTTAGAGGATTGCAAGCAAGTAGCTTCACTCCGGAAGAATTAGAATATGCTCAACAACATTTAGTGATATTATCAGGATTGTATGGAGCTCTACGCCCACTCGATTTGATTCAACCGTATCGGTTAGATGTAAGTTCGGCACTCCAAAATGAGTTTGGAAAAGATTTGTATCCATTTTGGCAACAAAAAGTGACTAATTTTGTATTGCAACAAATGAAAGACACCGACTCGCAAACAATTATCAACTTAGCTTCGTCGGAGTATATTAAAACACTCTTATTGAAAGGAAAAAAAATCCATAAAATTGACATTGAATTTTATGAATACAAAAACGACAAGTTCAAGCAAATTGTTATATATACCAAAAAAGCACGTGGCTTAATGGCACGATTTCTGTTAAAAAACAGAATTGTTGATGTGGAAGAAATTAAAGGATTTAACGACGAAGGCTATTGGTTTTATCCACAACTTTCGAATGAAAATAAGTTTGTGTTTGTGAGATAA
>CAYXQZ010000108.1:0-10105 GCA_964466415.1 uncultured Paludibacter sp. | reverse complement strand
TTCAGGGACAACCATTTAATGTGGCCGAATTGGAAGAAGCAATTCAATTAATAATTAAAAATTAATAATTAATAATGGAAAATACTGTAAAACAATATACAGCCAAAGATTTTAAAAGCGATCAATACGTTCGCTGGTGCCCAGGATGTGGCGACTATGCGCTGCTCAATACGCTACAAAAAGTAATGGCCGAATTGGGCGTTGACCCAAAAGATGTTGCAACTGTTTCGGGTATTGGTTGCTCATCGCGCTTACCTTATTACACTTCGGGTTATGGTTTTCATACCATTCACGGACGTGGAGCAGCTGTTGCAACAGGTGTGAAAGTAGCCAATCCAAGACTCACAGTTTGGCAAATTACCGGCGATGGTGACTGCCTGGCAATTGGTGGAAATCATTTTATTCATAGCGTACGTCGCAATGTGGATATCAATGTATTACTATTCAACAATCAAATATACGGCTTAACAAAAGGTCAGTTCTCGCCAACTACTAAAAAAGGATTTGTAACTAAATCGTCGCCTTTTGGTACGGTTGAACGCCCATTCCGTCCGGCAGAGCTTACTATTGGTGCTCGTGGCACTTTTTTTGGTCGCGTATTGGATGTAGATCTAAAATCGTCGCATGCAACCATGATGGCTGCTGCTGCACACAAAGGAACTTCGGTAATTGAGTGTTTGGTAAACTGCGTTATCTTCAACGATGGTGCTCATAGTTGGTTATCCGAAAAAGAAACCCGCTACGATCGTATTATCATTTTGGAACATGGCAAACCAATGATTTTTGGCAAAAATAGTGATAAAGGATTAGTTGCTGAAGGTTTTAACCTAAAAGTGGTTACATTGGGCGAAAATGGCATTACTGAAGCCGACTTATTGGTACATGATGCTAAAAGCGAAGATTTTACATTGCAAATGAAATTAGCTTTGATGGAAGGTCCTGAATTTCCTGTAGCTATCGGCGTTATTCGCTCTGTGGAAGCAGATACTTACGATGCCGAAACCGAAAGTCAAATAGCTGAAGTACAATCAAAATCGAAAATCAAAACATTCGACGAGTTAATTGATTCGTGCGAACAATGGGAAATGTAACCGATTCTGAAATATAAACTTACCCAAAAAACCGCTTCTATTTCAGTTGCGGTTTTTTCTATCTTTACAGTCCTTACTTTTAAACTAATTGATTTCGAAATGAAAAAAATAATCGTTGCCGTAGATGGCTATTCATCATGTGGCAAAAGCACCATGGCAAAAGAGTTAGCTCGTGAAACTGGCTATATTTACGTCGATACAGGTGCTATGTATCGTGCTGTATCGTTGTTTTGCATACGCAAAAATTTACTTACAAACGATACAATTGATGAAGCGGGAGTTGAAGAGCAACTTAATAAAATGCATCTTGAATTTAAACTCAATACCGATGGAAAAGCCGACATGTATTTAAATGGCGAAAACGTTGAAAGTTTGATTCGTACGCTCGAGGTCGCTAATGGAGCTAGTAGAATAAGCACGTTGGGCTTTGTTCGGCGCGAATTGGTTCGTCAGCAGCAACTAATGGGTTTGCAAAAAGGTATAGTTATGGATGGACGCGATATTGGAACTGTTGTTTTTCCGCAAGCCGAATTAAAAATATTCTTAACTGCATCGCCCGAAATTCGTGCCCAACGCCGCATGGACGAAATGACAGCAAAAGGCGAAACAGTTAATTACGAGGATGTATTAGCTAATGTGAAGGAGCGCGACTATAGAGATGTGAACCGTGCTGAAAGTCCACTCCGCAAAGCCGACGATGCTATTGAAATTGACAATTCACATCTCACACCCACTGAGCAACAAGCTATTTTACGAACTTTATTTGCCGAAAAAACGTTAGTTGTTTGATATTTAAATTGAAAATTGTAACTGGTTAAATAGTAAATTTATTAATGATTGAAATAGATAAAAAATCAGGCTTTTGCTTTGGCGTAGTCAATGCCATCGAAAAAGCAGAACAAGAACTCAAAAAGGGCGAAACGCTTTACTGTTTGGGCGATATTGTGCACAATGGTCAAGAAGTGGAACGGCTCACAGCTATGGGAATGATAACCATAACGCACGAAGAGTTTAAAAACCTACACAATGTAAAAGTGCTACTCAGGGCTCATGGTGAACCACCAAGCACCTACGAACTTGCTAAACAAAACAATATAACATTGGTTGATGCCTCGTGCCCCGTGGTTTTAAAGCTGCAAGCTCGTATTAAAAAAGCCCACGAAACGAAACCTACCGCAGATACTCAAGTTGTAATTTACGGTCATCATGGTCATGCTGAGGTAAATGGCCTTGTTGGCCAAATAAATGGTGAGGCAATTGTTATTGAAGATGAAACCGAACTGGATAAAATTGATTTTAATAAAAATATTTTGTTGTTTTCCCAAACAACAAAATCACTTTCGGGATTCAACGATTTGGTTCAGACCGTACAAGCAAAAATGGGAAATGGAGCAAATTTGCAATTTTCGGATACAATTTGTCGACAAGTTGCAAATAGAATCCCAAATATTACTACCTTTGCACAACAAAATGACATTATAATTTTTGTTAGTGGTAAAAAAAGTTCGAATGGTAAAGTGCTTTACGAGCATGCCAAGTCGGTAAACGAAAATACCTTTAATGTTTCCGAACCCGATGAATTGGAAAGCATAAACATTGATTTAACAAAGAAAATTGGAATTTGTGGTGCTACGTCAACTCCACGATGGCTCATGGAAGCTGTTATGGAAAAATTAAATGAAATGGGAAAAATGCATTATGGAAATTGATTGGAAAAACTTAGGATTTGGATACATGAAAACGGATTTTAATATCCGTTGTAATTTTTCAAACAACTCATGGGGCGAATTAGAAGTTCATGATAATGAGCATATTTCGCTACATATCGCTGCTACAGCGCTGCACTATGGACAGGAATCCTTCGAAGGTTTAAAGGCATTTAAAGGGAAAGATGGCAAAATCAGAATTTTCCGTATGCACGATAATGCATTGCGAATGCTCGATTCAAGCGAAGGTACGTTGATGGCCAAAGTTCCAGTAGAAATATTCGAAGAAGCAGTTTTGAAAGCAGTAAGATTGAACGAACGATTTGTGCCACCTTACGAATCGGGCGCTTCACTTTATATCCGTCCTGTTTTATTTGGCAGTGGGCCTCAAGTGGGCGTAAAACCAGCCACCGAATACATGTTTATAGTATTTGTAACACCAGTAGGACCATATTTCAAAGGCGGTTTCCAAACAACTCCATTTGTAATTATGCGTGAATATGACCGTTCAGCACCTCTTGGAATGGGCAAATACAAAGTTGGTGGAAACTATGCAGCCAGTTTAGTGGCAGGCAAGCGCGCAGCTGAACTTGGTTATTCCAACATCTTTTACTTAGATGCTAAAGAGAAAAAATACATTGATGAATGTGGCGCAGCTAATTTTTTTGGCATTAAAAACAACACCTATATTACACCAAAATCTGCATCAATTTTACCATCGATAACCAATAAAAGTTTAATGGTATTAGCTGAAGAAATTGGATTGAATGTAGAAGTTAGACAAGTACCAGTTGAAGAATTGAGCACCTTTGAAGAGGCTGGAGCATGTGGTACAGCTGCTGTTATTAGTCCGATAGAACGAATAGACGATTACGACAATAAAATTACATATCAGTTCTCCAAAGACGGTCAACCTGGCCCAATAAGTTCAAAGCTTTATCATAAGCTACAAGCCATTCAATATGGCGACGAACCTGACACACACAACTGGATAACAGTAGTTTAGCAAAAACAAAAAACACTTATACAAAATATCGTATAAGTGTTTTTTTGTGGGCCCAACTGGGCTTGAACCAGTGACCCCCTGATTATGAGTCAGGAATACTTGTTTAAATACTAAAATCAATATACATTTTAAAATATATTTATATGTCTGATATACAGCATATATATAATTATTTTCATTCAAGTATATATTTATATTTATGAGATTATTTGATATAATTTGAGATTATTTGAGAAAAAGCATGATAAAAGTATGATAATTTTATTATCTTTGTATAACAATCTAAATATAAATTATAATCTATGTTCAATAAGCCAATTCAGTCATTAGTCGCAGATGGGAGAAATCGTAAAGACGGAAAATTAGCAATTAGAATCCAACTATTTTATCAAAATGGCAAAATTAAAGAACAGATTTATATTTCATTGAAATTATATTATACAGCTGAAGAATGGGAAATAATTAATGACCTCAAAAATCAACGGGGCAATAAGGGGATAATATCTGGTGATAGATTGCTAAATGAACGCAACAAAATTAGTTTTTCGCAAAATAGATTAAGTGAGATAATTGACTCTTACGTAAAAAAAAACATATTATTTTCGGTACATAACATTAAAGCAGATTTTTTAAATAAACCGACCTCATCGATTAATAGAATTTTTCTTGTAAATTTGTTTGATGAACTTATTTCAATTAAAGAAAAAACCAACAAATCATATTCTACCATTGAATCATATAAGTACGCAAAGAAATCTTTCAGCAAATACATACAGATTTATCTTAATAATAAAATTGAAAATTATAGAATAACATCGATTGATGCTAGTTGGGTGAATGATTATTTCTCCAAAATGACTGAATTAAGTGCAACAACTAAAAATGATTATATTCTACTTTTAAGAGCAGTTTTCAATCATGCTATTACTGAGAATTTAATCGACCCTAAACATTATCCATTTAACGAAAAAAATATCAATAATTACTTCAATATTCAATCCTCTGCAAAGTCAAAAAGAGCATTAACGTCTGAAGAGTTTGAAAAATTAATAAGTTGTCGTAGCTTATTAACCAATGCACAAAAAGAAGCTTTTGATTATTTCATGTTGAGTTTTTTGTTAAATGGCGCTAATTTACGGGACATTGCAGACCTTAAATTCTCTGATATAGATAATCACGATAACACAATCACTTTTAATCGTAAAAAGTCATCTCGAAAAAAGAAAATAGATAAAGAAATTGTCGTTTTTATGAGTGACCAGCTACAAAAGATAATTGAATTGAGAGGTAACAATAGGAATTCCAATGATTATATTTTTCCCATTTTCTCAGGAAAAGAAAAGGATGATATAGAAAAAACCAAAGTAGTTAAGGATAAAACACATTTGTGGCGAAAGAAATGGAAGATAATAGCGAAAACCGCTGGCGTAAGACCAGACTTAACATTTCAAATGGCAAGACATACTTATGCAACTATTGCAATTTCAAATAATATTCCGATTGAGGAAATCTCTAAGGCAATGGGACATTCAAGTATCCAACAAACTAAAGATTATATAGCAACACTACCGAAAAATTTCACTCCTGCAAATGAAAAAATGAAACAAGAAACTTTACCTTTACACATTTTTAATTAATGACATTATGAATTATAAAGATTATATTTATTATTTGGCATATATTGCTGAACCGGATGTAGAAACTATTAAAGAGTTGGAGTTATTGTATAGTAAACTAATTAAAGAGTATAGTTCGATTGAAGTTGCTATATATTCAAAAGTTTTAATAGAAAAGTTAAATGAACAGGTATTAAAATCCGAAAAAGAGATTGAAATATCAATGGCACTTGGAAATTCCTATTTGAACTATGATTTTATTTTTATCGGGGAAAGATATATAAGGAAACTGACTGCTGTTGTTGAAAACTGGAAATTTGCAATTGTTTTTTTTCAAACAAAATTTGATTTAACAAATAGCGAAATACCTGAATTGGATTTTAATAAGTTGCCTGATTATATTAAGCCTGAAATGCTCACACAACTTATGGGGTGGACTGAATCAACCATATCAACAAAACATTCAAGAGGTGAACTTGCTTGTGTAGAAGGCACAAGACTAACACCTAAGCAAGGATTAATGGAATACTTGGAGAAAAAAACGAAAGGTCTTTTTCAAGACCCTAGTGAATGGTTTTCAAAAAATATAATGAAAAAATAAGCTGCATTTAATATAATCAATTTGTTAGAAAATTAAATTTTACGCAATTATTTATTTAAAGTACACTACTATGGTTAACCCGTATAAGCCCCCCCAGTCCTCCGTATTGTCTGCAAAACCAGGGAGGACTGCTATATATAGATAACGACCACCCGAAAAAAAATTTTTCCAAAAAATTTAGGCAGCCAAAGAAATTGACCTACCAGATTTTATTCGCTTAATAAATCGTTCCGATTTGGCTCGACTAATTCCAGTTATATCAGCCATTTTTCGGACAGTTCGGCTTGCTTCAATGGTATTAAAATATATTCCTACAAATTTCTCGTATTCGAAGTCTCTATTAATGTTTATACCGTTTTCGTTTAAGCATTTGTAAATTGTAGATAAACATTTGCCTAGTATTTCTGCATTCTCTTTCACAGTGAGATTGCAATTGAAATTGGGCAATATCTCTTCATCGCGTTTCTGCTTTCGCGCTTCACCAAGGTATTTCATTTTCTCTTTTTTAGTAAGCCCATTTTTAAGTTCAGGGTTGATAAGATACTTTTTCTTACCTCTATCATTGCGCTCAGAATTAAGTTTTACCTTTTCAGCAGTTTTAAAAATCTCATAATCGGTATACGTTAAAGGATTCTGATAAAATCTATTTCTAAACCAAATAATTGAAGCTACTAACTCCGAAAGACTAATTTCAGGATTGATATTTACTATTACATTCGCCACATGATATGTTGTTTTGTTTCGTTTAGAATCCAAAACCATTTTGCTTTCACCGAAATATGTATTCAAGCTGTATATACAATCGTTACCAACATACGTATACACATTTGATGACAAGGTGGCATTTTCAAAATTGTTTAATTTTGGAACATATGATTTATTAAACAGCATTTGTTTGGCTTGCGCAATTATTTCATTTGTTGATAGTGTCATGTTTTTACCATTTTCTAAGACTATCTCTTTTTCTACTTTCTTTTTTTTATCTTTATTAATGGAAAAATCCTGACACTTAAATTCAACATATTGTTTTAATTTATCACATGCATATAAATCGCTAAAATTCAAATAAGTATCATAAGTGTAATTTACATCTGAACTTACATTTGTTGTGTAATTCATCACATTATTATTTGAATTAAAAAATCCAAGTTGTTTACCAATGTTTTTAATAAAATTAAAATTTAAAACAACATTTGGATTAAAATACTTCACGCTATTAGAAGTGCTACCTAAAAAAGCCATATGAGCTGAGAAACAACATGTGTCGATTTGCTTCTCCTTTATCAATGAATTACAAATGTCAGCATCGAAAACGAGATTGAAAATCAAATTCGTTCTTAGATGATATTCCTGCACATCTTCAACAACATCTTCCATAAGATAAATAAAACGGAATCTGTTATCAATAGCCGTATTACTAAACGTCGTGTAAGCTAACGTAGGTTTTATTTTTGCCAATTTAATTAACTCATCAATGTTATACTTACATTTGTCGAAATCGAACCATATTAAATTCGTAAACTTGAAATTTGAATTAGTTTTATGTTTCATTCCAAATTCATTCATGTTGCCATAATTATGGCAAATCAAATGACCTTTCTTTATTACTTCAACTAATTCAGTTGCATCCAACGATTTTTTATTAAACCGAATACTTTTAAAATCTTTTGGTTTCATATTGAAACCTTGTCGGGAAACTCCCAGAAAAAAATCCTTCATTTTTTACATGTTTTTATTTATTATTTTTTAAATTAATAAAATATCATATAAACCTGCGCGCTAAGTTAATAATCGTATTTTATTGTCAATTTCAACAAATGTACTACCAATATTTGAAAAAAACAATTGGTTTTCAAAAAATATTTAAAAAATCGACATTTGGATAAAACAAGTTCTTTTTGAAAATAACTTTTTATTAAAATATTAAAGTGTCAATTTAATCTCTAATACATTATGATAATATTCAAATGATTATATGTGCGCAACGCAAAGACTTAATGTAATGTTGAAGGAAATAAAAGCAACTTACTATTTAAATATTAAAAACTTTTCGTGTCATAGCATTCGTAAAACTTTCGGACGTCAGGTTTTTAACATGAGTGGTGATAATTCAGAAATGGCTCTTATTAAACTCATGGAAATTATGAACCATTCAAATATGGGAATTACAAAACGGTATCTGGGATTGAAAGATGATGAGATTAAAGAAGCGTATGATTTGTTGAGGTTTTGAGGGAGTTAGTTTAAGTTCAAGGATAATACCAAAAAAAAGAAAGAATGTCTGACTTCAATTTCATCAAACATTCTTTCCAACCTTAAAAAACTAACTTAAATTATTAACCCATAGTGGTATTAAACGGGTTATTATTTTGATTATTTGGAGCAATCAGAGCACTTTCACTTGGTCCTACTGGAGGTGCCGATTCCAATGCCAATGAAATTTCATTATCGAGTGGAATCCATTCAATGCGTGGTTTAATATATTTTTTCTTTGTTTCCATAATATTACTTTGTTTCATGTTTTGTGTTTCTCGTTTATCTTACTTTGGTCGATGACCGTTGGTTCATGTTCTATTAATTATCACATCAACGTATCAACACATTACCACATTATTTAATGATTACTCTTGTTAATTGATTATTTACTTTCACTACATAAACGCCTGCGGCGTGTTTGATGTTTGAAGTTTGATTGTTTGAAGTTATTCTATCGTTTTCAATTAATTGACCTACTGCATTATAAATGCTGTAATTTGCTTTTTCGGGTGCTATAATCGTAATCTGATTATTGGCATTTACAAATATTTTTACATTTGATTTTTCAGTCTTATCAATTCCTGTCGTTGAACCCGAAGCTTTGAAAATCAGACTGAAACGGTTTTCGTTGTTAATTATCGATGCTGTGGTATTAAATGTATATTCTGTTGCAGGAAGTAATTCAGTTTGCGAATTTTGTTCTTTATCTAACAAATATACTTGCGTACCACTTTCGAAGTTGTTAATTTCAGATACTTTTAGCTTTAATCCATTGGCAGCTGCTTTAAGTGTAAAACCAAGTGGCATTTCCATATCGTTATTCAATTCTTTAAGTCCATTAATAGCTAAACGTTCAGGACCAATAGTAGTGTAAATGTCTGGAAGAGTAGCACTATTATTCATCATTTTTGGCGAATCGTAATTATCGAAGGTATTTGCAGCTGCTGCATCGAAATATATCAGAGTTTCGTCGGACTGACTTCCATTTTCTAATTGTAAACGAAGAAGTTTACGTTGTTCGTTTTTGGGTGCTTTAAATTTATTATTATCGCCTATACCATGAAAACGCATATTGTTTTTGAAT
The DNA here is from genome assembly GCA_964466415.1 of uncultured Paludibacter sp. GTDB lineage: Bacteria > Bacteroidota > Bacteroidia > Bacteroidales > Paludibacteraceae > Paludibacter. The sequence continues at coordinate 745 of CAYXQZ010000108.1, read as the reverse complement.
TTTAACACCACATTATGTGTTGTTACTGTTGCATTTGGGTTAACACGAATCCAAAATGCTTGCATAGGAGGAATGTACTCGTTAAGTGCATTATTATTTAAAGTTGTACCTCCTACAACTGTATGACTTGTACCATTGTAGGTTGTAAATACATAGGCATCGGAACTATTTTTGGTACGATACCAAAAGCTTGTACTAATACTATCGTTGGTAGCATCGGCTAAAAAGCCGTTTTCGCCAGCGCCCCATTTCAGGTACGATGGATATGGATTACCAACCAAATTGAAGCCACGACTTGTTCCCGATTCGGTGCGAGTAACGGTAATAGCCACATCGCCCGAGTTAGTAGTTCCGATTACGTCAACAGTGCCGGTTGTTCCGGTTGTAGTTGGTGTAGTTGTAGCAACTTGAACATAGCCTTTACCTCTTACCAAATTACCCGAAGTTACAGAAACCCACGCTTTACTTGCTTCGTCCCATCCCTGAACACTTGTACCACGATTCAACCAGCCAAATGGGGCTGCCGAAACAGGTGAACTCAAATACCAGTTACGACCTAAAGTTACATGTTGTTTTACAGTGGCATTTATAGTTGGTTCGGTGTAACTATCTATTAAAGTAGCTGTGCTGGCGGCATCGCTTTCGAGTGTGATACCGTTTGTTGCAGTCAAAGTTCCAGAACTATGCGTAAGTTTTGCACCTGGAGCTACTGTGATTGAGCTTACTTCAGTATTTTGATTTACTG
>CAYXQZ010000107.1:0-10116 GCA_964466415.1 uncultured Paludibacter sp. | reverse complement strand
TCTTTGATACCTGGCAATTCAATAAGAATACGTCCTGTGTTATTATTGTCGCGTTGAATATTTGGTTGAACTACACCAAAACGGTCGATACGAGTACGCAATACGTTGAATGAATTGCTGATTGCACTTTCAATTTCCGTTTCGAGTACTTTAATAACTTCCTCGTTAGCAGTATTCAGCGAAATCTTCTCCTTCAACTCAAATGTACTAAATACAGTTGAAAGTTTTGCATTTGGATCTAACTCTTTGTACGCCTTTACAAATAAATCGAGGTATTGCACCTGACTGTTTGTTTTTTGGCTTTCGGTAGCCATTTGTAAGGCTTTTACGAAATTAGGTGATGTGTTGTAACCTGATAATGAACGAATAATATCGGCTACCGATACTTCGAGTGTTACGTTCATACCGCCTTTTAAGTCAAGACCAAGATTAATTTCTTTCTCACGACATTCTTTGAGCGTGTAGGCACCAAGCCATACTTTTTCATTTGCAACTGAGTCCAAATACTGATACTCTTTTACTTTGTCCCCTGCTGCATATTCTTTCGCTTTTTTGTTATAGGTACTTGTTACAACAGTAAAGGACAGGTAAAACAAACACACTAAGGTGAGTGCTATTGCAAAAATCCTGACTAATCCTTTGTTTTGCATGGAAAATTTATTTAAAGATAAAACATTAATTATTTTAGTTTTTTCAAACGAGGTGCAAATATAGTATTTTTTTTAATATAAATGCTTTCTGCTTCAAAAAATTCGTTCAAATGAGTAGATTAGCCTTCTGAATGATTTGTTGAAAATTAATATTAAAAAAATTTAATTCGAACAGTTTCTTATTTTTTTCACGTACCTTTGCCCCCGTTTTTAAAAATTACTAAGTTTTGATTGACTGTGATATCATTATATTAGTAATTTTGCAAAATCACATACAATTTTATCTCCAAAAATTAGCTTTTTTATGCAAATTCTTGTTCTTTTCATTCAAACAGCAATAATTTCATTTTTTATTGCAGGTATAATTTCACTTATGAGTTTTGTTTTAACATCGAAAACAAAATAAATAATTTATTGAAATTAATTTTTGATCTTATTTTTTAAACGGTTTTTTTAAGTGTATTTTGAAAAAAGTTGAGTATTATATTTTTACATTATTAATTGGAGTATTTTTTACTGCTTTTACTAGTTCGTTTTTATCAGAAGCTTCTCAAATAGTATCTTCTGATTATAATAACGAAACTACGGTTGAAGTTTTGAAAAGTTACTTCGAAATGTCAAGCAATATACCTTACTCAAATTCGGGAAATGTTTACAAAGAAATAACACATATTTATGAAGTAAACAAACATAATTTTAAAAATTATTATTTTTTACAAAAACAATTTCATTCTCAACTTTTTCAGAATAAGATTCAAATTTCCAGTCTTCTCTTCTCCGATAGTTTAGCACAACAAAAATTGGCTGGCTTCTACTTACTAAGCTTGCGCAAACTACTTATTTAAGATTCACTCCTCCATCAATTATTCTTTATTTGCTACATTTTCTACTACATAATTAATAATTTTGTAAAATAGTAATTTTTTTGTGCAAAATTGAATTAAGAATCTTCAAATTCCAGTCCCATATATTTTGTTTTGAGCATTAAATTATGAATGGTATTTTTTCATTTTTACAACAGTTTCAAGGAATATCAACGTTATTCACTTCGGATATTTCTATTTCTATAACCCGTATTTTTCTTATACTGCTAGGTCTTTTTTTGATTTATTTAGGCAAAAAAGGAGTCCTGGAGGCTTTACTAATGATTCCTATGGGATTGGGTATGGCCACCATTAATGCTTCGTTAATGTTATTGCCACCTGGTGTTCCAGGAGGGTTTATTGATAATCAGGGTGGTTTGCAAGGCACCTTGTTTCTGGATTCGATGGTAACAGATGTTGGGCAGATGTTTGATTTACTTCAGATTGACTTTCTTCAGCCTGTATATGTATTTACTTTCAGCAACGGTCTTATTGCTTGTTTTGTTTTTATGGGCATAGGATCATTGTTGGATATCGGCTTTTTGCTTCAAAGACCATTTGCAAGTATGCTATTGGCATTATTTGCTGAATTGGGTACTTTTATAACTATACCTATTGCTCAAGCTATGGGGTTAAGTGCTCAAGAGGCTGCCTCAATAGCTATGGTTGGAGGTGCCGATGGTCCCATGGTTTTGTTTACATCTTTGTCATTGGCAAAACACTTATTCGTTCCCATTACTGTAGTTGCATATTTGTATTTAGGATTAACTTATGGCGGGTATCCATATCTTATCCGATTGCTTATTCCTAAAAAATTGAGGGGAATAAAAATTGACAAATCGAAAGATAAGCCAGCAAAACGAATTTCATCATCAACAAAATTAGCAGCAGCATCTATCATGTGTGTGATACTTTGTTTGTTGTTTCCGGTAGCTTCGCCGCTATTTTTCTCATTGTTTTTGGGCATTGCGGTTAAAGAGGCTGGATTGACACATATTACAAACTTTATTAGTGGGCCTCTATTATATGGCTCTACATTCTTTCTAGGTTTAACGTTGGGTGTACTTTGCGAAGCGCATTTACTCCTTGACCCACGCATACTTAAACTATTAATACTAGGTATTCTGGCGTTATTATTCTCCGGAATTGGTGGAATTATTGGAGGTTATGTAATGTATTTTATAAAAAAAGGAAATTACAATCCAGCAATTGGTATAGCAGGCGTAAGTTGCGTGCCATCTACAGCAAAAGTTGTTCAAAAAGAGGTTTCCAAAGTAAATCCTATGAGTTTGGTTTTGCCAGAGGCTTTGGGAGCTAATATTTGTGGCGTTATTACGAGTGCTATTATAGCTGGACTTTATATAAATTTCTTTAAATAATTATCGCATTTTTAAATATAGCCATTATAAGTAATTATTACTATGATGGTTGATTTAAAAACTTTTTTCGTTTCACTTTTTTTGAGCTTTTGTTTTTTTTAATCTCATCTTAAGTGATTGATTATCTGTTTGTTTTTTGCTAATTAAATTGTTTTTTATTATTAACATTATATATTAAAAAGTCATGGAAAAAAATCAAGAATTAAAAAGTAAAGGAAAAGTAAAGGGTGTAAATTCATCGAGTATGATTATGTTAGCTTGTCTTGCATTGGCAATTGCTATTTATTATTTCATATTTGGAAGCCCATCGAATTTTGTAAACAACGATCCAAATAACCATCCACTTGATGGAAACTTGCTTGGAACTATTTACAAAGGAGGTTTTATTGTACCAATGATTCAAACATTATTGCTAACTGTGTTGGCTTTAAGTGTTGAGCGTTTTATTGCTATTAAAAAGGCTGAAGGTAAAGGTAATTTAACTGTGTTTGTTCACAACATTAATGCCGCATTATCAGCAGGAAACATTTCAGATGCTAAAGAAATTTGTTCAAAACAAGAAGGTTCAGTCGCTAATGTTGTTTCGTCGGCTCTAACAAAGTACGAACAAGTAGAACTAGACAATGTAATGTCGAAAGAACAAAAAATTCTGGCTATTCAAAAAGAAATTGAAGAAGCTACAGCGCTTGAATTACCAATGTTGAGCCAAAATTTACCAATCATTGCTACTATTACTACATTAGGTACGCTGATGGGTCTTTTGGGAACTGTAATTGGTATGATTCGTTCGTTTGCTTCGTTGGCAGGTGCTGGTGGAACTGACTCTATTGCTCTTTCGCAAGGTATCTCCGAAGCGCTTATTAATACTGCTTTTGGTATTGCTACCGGTGCTTTGGCTGTAGTGTCGTACAATTATTTTACCAGTCGCATTGATAGTATTACGTATTGTATCGATGAAGTTGGATTTAGTATAGTAAACACTTTTGCAGCATCGCACAAATAATCAAACCCGATAAATATGTCAAAAGTTAAAGTTGCAAGAAAAAGTACTCGCATCGACATGACTGCTATGAGCGATGTAACAGTGCTTTTACTTACGTTCTTTATGTTAACATCTACTTTCGTTAAAAAGGAACCTGTAATGGTGGCTACACCAGCATCGGTTTCTGAAATTAAAATTCCGGAGACAAATATTCTCCAAATTTTAATTGACCCTGCCGGAAAGGTTTTTATGAGCCTCGACAAGCAGAGCGATATGGTAAATGTTTTACAAGCAGTAGGCGGGGAATATGGGGTAGAATTTACTGAAAAGCAAATTTCTAAATTCAAATTATTACCAACCTTTGGAGTTCCAATTAAAGATATGAAGACTTTTTTGGACATGAAGCCTGAAGAGCAGGATAAAGTTCTGAAAGATTATGGTATACCAACAGATAGTATTGATAATCAGTTTAAAATATGGGTTAAAAATGCTCGAAAAACCAATTCTGATTTAAGAATTGCAATTAAAGCGGATAAAAACACACCTTACGCTGTTATCAAAAAGGTAATGACTTCGCTTCAGGATTTGAGAGAAAATAGATACAATTTAATTACAGCTCTTAAAAACTCATAAAGATGGCAGAAATTCAAAGTAATGAAGGCGGAGGCAAGAAAAAGGGCGGAAGTAAACAAAAGAAAATAAGCGTACATGTCGATTTTACACCTATGGTGGATATGAATATGTTACTTATCACTTTTTTTATGTTATGTACCTCGCTTAATAAACCACAAACAATGGAATTAAGCATGCCGAGTAATGACAAGAATATTACCAAAGACCAACAGTCAGAGGTAAAAGCTTCGAAAGCATTAACTATTTTATTGGATAAAGATAATAAAGTATATTATTTTGCAGGCCAACCCGATTATAAAAACTATAATTCACTCAAAGAGCTATCGTACGATGCTAAGAGTCAGAATAGTATAAGATCGCTGTTAGTTATGCGCAATCAGGATGCTGTATCAAAAATTCAACTTTTGAAACAACAAAAGCTTGAATTGAAAATTTCGCAGGATACATTTACGGCACAAGTAGCTCGAATTAAAAATGGTAAAAACACACCAGTTGTAATTATAAAAGCCACCGATGCTGCTACTTACGAAAACGTAATTGATGTACTTGATGAAATGCAAATTTGTAATATTGGAAAATATGTTATAGACAATATTACAAAAGATGATAAGTTATTGATTGAAGGCAAACAAGCAAATGGTGCTACCTCACAAGGTGCAGCAAAATAAATTGCATAAAAAAATAAAGTATGTCAAAAATTGATTTAACTACTCTGGAATGGCGCGAGCTCATTTTTGAGGGAAAAAATAAAAATTATGGTGCTTATGTGCTAAGGAAAGAGTCGGGAAAGCGACACAATGTTTCCATAGTAATTGTAGCCATAGTTGCAATTATAGGATTTAGTATACCAAAGCTTATTGAATATGCAAAATCGGTCAGTCGTGAAACAGTAACTGAAGTCACAACCTTATCGAAACTTGCAAAAGCAGAGGTGAAACAGGAATTGAAAAAACCAATTACCTTGGAGCCACCTCCCGAAGTAAAAAGTTCTATTAAATTTGTAGCCCCAGTTATCAAAAAAGATGAAGAGGTAAACGAAGATAATGAAATAAAAAGTCAGGAAGAACTAAACGAAACAAAGGTTGCTATTTCGATTGCCGATGTAAAAGGGAATAACGAAGAGAGTGGAATAGATATTGCTGATGTTAAGCAAGATATAACTCAGGAAGTAGAAGAAAAACCATTCGATGTAGTTGAGCAGATGCCTACCTTCCCCGGTGGCGATGAAGAATTATTCAAATTTTTGGGCGAAAACGTTCGTTATCCGGTTATTGCTCAGGAAAATGGTATTTCGGGTAGAGTTATAGTTAAGTTTGTTGTAACGCGCAAAGGTGAAGTCGACCGCATAGAGGTTGTTCGCTCCGTCGAAAGTTCGTTGGACAAAGAGGCAATTCGAGTTGTGAAGTCAATGCCTAAATGGATTCCGGGTAAGCAAAATGGCGAAAACGTTTCAGTATGGTTTACACTACCAATTAATTTTAGATTGCAAAATTAATACAGATGTTTAAGCATAATCAGTTTATTTATTTCGTTATTATATTGTCCTTTTTCTCATGTTCGCATGAGAAAAAGGACAAATTTACAGATACACTTACAGCAGGAGTAATCCCTGTGGCTGTAGATGAAACTTTTGCCCCAATAATTCAAGACGAAATTGCTGTATTCGAATCGGTATATCCTAAAGCTGGAATTGTACCAATTTTCACAACCGAAGGCAATGCTATCGAATTGTTGCTGAAAGATAGTGTTCGCATGGCAATAACCACACGTCCATTATCCGAAAAGGAAACGAATTATTTACATTCTAAAAAATTTCAACCTCGGTCATATAGATTGGCCTCAGATGGTGTTGCGCTTATAACAAATAAGGCAAACAAAGATACTCTCATTACGGTTGATCAATTTCGACAGATTTTGCTTGGAAAAATAACTAATTGGAACCAAATTTACCCCACATCAACATTGGGAAAAATTGTTACTGTGTTCGATAATCCAAATTCAAGCACGGTTCGATATGCAATTGATTCAGTGTGTGGTGGACAACAAATTTCAGGAAATTTGAATGCTCAGAACACCAATGCCGAAGTGCTCGATTTTGTAGCTAAAACGCCTCAAGCCATAGGTATTATAGGTGTAAATTGGTTGTCGAATAAAGTGGATTCTACCAATTTAAGTTTTAAAGACGTAGTTAAAGTAATGTCGGTTAGCAACGAAAAAGTGGCAACTATCGAAGGGAGTTATAAACCTTTTCAGGCGTATATGTTTTATGGATATTACCCTTTAACACGCAATGTTTTTATAATTATTAATGACCCTCGAACTTCATTGCCAACAGGATTTACATCCTTTCTTACATCAGATAGAGGGCAACGTATTATTCTAAAATCGGGATTAGTTCCCGCAACTCAACCACTTAGAGTTGTTACAGTGAAAGATGAGTAATTTATTCGTTTATTCCTCGTTTTATATCAAAATCAATCAAAAAAAAATAAAAGCAATGAAAATTAAAGTTTTATTAGTTCTACTTCTGGTATCGTCATTGACCAAAGCAACTGCTAGTCAAGGTGTTCTCTATTATAAATCAGGCTTTCCGGTAATAGCCAAAAATATTCTATTGCAGGACTTCAATGCTGGTTCCAACAAAGATGAAGCCTCTTATTATTTAGGAAATATTTATTTTAATGAAAATAAAATAGATTCAGCTAAATATTTTTTCAATGAAGGATTGAAAGCTAATCCATTGTCAGCATTAAACTCAATTGGCACTATTATGCTTACTTTGAAAAGCACCGACCCAAAAATTGCAACTGCAAGTTTGATGAAAATCATAAAGGATAAAGCCAACAAAAAAAACATAGCAATTCCAATTGCGGTGAGTTATGCCTATTTGTATATTGGCGATGTAAATAAAGCATTAGAATACTGGAACAAAGCTCGTTCGGTAAATTCGAAAAGTGCCGAATTATTTGTATTAAAAGGTGATATTCTTGCTCCTACTAGCTTAGGTGATGCTTGTTCGAACTACGAAACCGCAATTTTGTATAGTAAAGATTGCAAAGAGGCTTATGTAAAATATGCTCGCGTATACAAAGCTATGAACCCAAAAGAAGCTATTAAAAAATTAATTGAATTAAAAAGTGTTAGCCCCGATTTTGTGCTTGCCGACAGAGAGTTAGGTGATATTTATTATGCCATGAATGATTTCGAAAATGCATCAGTTTCTTATGAAAGGTATATTAAATCTGGTAATGTGACTAATGTTAGTGATTTGACGAAATACTCAATGACTTTATTTATGAATCACGACTTTAACAAATCGCTCGACGTAGCAAAAATGGGTTTACAAAAAACACCTAATAGTCCTGCTTTTAGCCGTTTGGTAATGTATAATTACGTTGATTTAAAAAATTCTGCTGAGGCTATAAATTATGCCGATTTGTTTTTTAATAAATCCACTAATCCTGAATTTACTTTCCTCGATTACAGATACTATGGACAGGCATTGAGAGACTCAAAGCAATATAACGAAGCCGCAAAACAGTATATCACTGCCCTTAAATTCGATTCTAGCAAAGTAGAATTATGGAAAGACATTTCCGATATGTACACTGAGATTGATAGTTTGAAAAATGCAATTGTAGCTTACAACAAATACTTAAACTCAAATCCCGAGAAGCTTAAAAAAAGTCCCGATGCACTGATGGGTTTAGGTAAATTGTATTACGGCCTTGGAAATGATAGTACTTCAACTGCAGAGTTAAAGAAAACGGCTCTTCTAAAGGCTGATAGTGTTTTCGCAGCTGTAAAATCGTTTGAACCCGAAGGTTATAGGGGCGATTTTTGGCGTGCACGAACTAATGCAGCCCTCGATCCTGAGACAACGCTCGGTTTAGCAAAACCTTTTTACGAGCAAACATTGGCAGTAGTTGAACCCAAAAACGATACGCGTTACAATGCTGTGTTGGTAGAATGTTATAGTTATTTAGGGTATTATACATTACTACAAAAAGACAATGCAGGTTCACTCATTTATTGGAATAAAATTTTAGTTATTAGTCCAACAAATGCAACAGCTAAAAAAGCCATAGCAGGAATACAAGCACCTAAAAAGAAAAAGTAATAGCCCCCAAATAAAAACACAATAATGATGAACATATTCAGATCTTTAAATCAGATTTATTATTTTATTTACACCTCTATTATTCTTATGACAATAATGGGTTATTTTCTGAATATGAATAACCTATTGTCCGTAAATATTGAAAAGACAACAGAAATTGTATCTTTGTCGGTGCAAATGCTGATAACTGTGATTGCAGTGGTTTATTTTGGATATTTCCTTTTTAAAGTAACTAAAATTAAATCCAATATTGACATTAAGAACAAGAAAGCCATTTATCTTAATCTAGCAAAAATCCGCTTGTATCTTATTGGCGCAAGTTTATTGGCAGGTGTAGTTTGTCTTTATTTGGTACGTTCCGAAATTGTTTTGTATCAAATAGCAATTTCGGCTGTTTTATTGCTCTTAAGTAAACCCAATGAGTCGAAAATTGACGCTATTCTTACTGAAAATTAAAATAAATGGCAGATTCAAAAACAACCCAACATCATAGGGCTTTTAGCATTGTAGGGGCTGTTGTTACTTTAGGTATCGTTTATGGTGATATTGGTACTTCGCCTCTGTATGTGATGAAAGCCATTCTGGGTGCAAATCCAGTAATCGATAACAATTATATTTTAGGTGCTATTTCCTGTATTATTTGGACTCTTACGCTCCAAACAACTGTAAAATACGTGCTGATAACACTTCGTGCCGATAATAAAGGCGAAGGCGGAATTTTGGCACTTTATGCCTTAATTCGAAAAAACAAGAAGAAATGGTTATATATTGTTGCAATTCTTGGTGCAAGTACGCTTATTGCCGATGGGATAATAACTCCTTCTATTACTGTGGTTTCGGCCATTGAAGGTTTACACGGAATGTATGCCGATACGCCTATAGTGCCTATAAGTATTGGAATAATTACTGCGCTTTTCTTTATTCAGCAATTTGGAACTAATGTTATCGGTAAGTCATTTGGCCCCATTATGTTTGTTTGGTTTACAATGCTAGGAGTTTTGGGAATAATACAGATTGTTGAGTTGCCACAAATCCTGAAAGCTTTTAATCCCTACTACGCCATTAACTTGTTAATTCATTATCCAAACTGGTTTTTAATATTAGGAGCAGTATTTTTGTGTACTACCGGAGCTGAAGCATTGTATTCCGATTTGGGACATTGTGGTATTAAAAACATACAAATCAGCTGGATTTTTGTAAAAACCACTTTAGTGATTAATTATTTAGGTCAGGGAGCATGGATACTGACACATAGCGCTACAATTACTCCCGAAACAAATCCATTTTATGCCATGATGCCGGCAGCATTTTTACCTGTTGGAGTTGCATTAGCCACCGCCGCGGCTGTCATTGCAAGTCAGGCTCTAATTAGTGGCTCATATACCATTTTTAGTGAAGCCATGAGCTTAAACTTTTGGCCTCGTCAGCTTATAAAATATCCAACCAAGCTAAAAGGACAAATGTATATTCCTTTTGTAAATGGCTTTTT
>CAYXQZ010000106.1:5602-10122 GCA_964466415.1 uncultured Paludibacter sp. | reverse complement strand
TTCACTACAGATTGTTGAGTTGGAGCTGTAGCTTGAGCACCATTTTTATCAATTTTCCATGCACGAACTGAAGTATACCAGCGTCCGTTATATTCACGACTTTCAATATCAAAACTCACATTTACCATATCATCAATTGCAACTGGGAATTGATCAATTTTATCATTGAATAAGTTAAAGCACACTTTTTTAGGATACTGATCACCTGTTTCGAGCACATAATCCTGAGAACGCCACATTCCGTTTTTTCCTTGACCTGTAGTTTGTGGAAGGATAGCAATAATTTTACCTGTAATTTCCATTTTCTATATTTATATTATTATTTTTTTTTGAACCACAAAGATAATAAAATTCAGACGATTGACAAGTGAAATTAATGGAATCAAACAGAGTAAAAATTGCAAATTCAATGAATCAACAACTTACCTTAAGGAAAGTTATCAACAATTATTATTGTGTTTCACATCTTCAAAAACAATATTTATACAAAACACTATCAAAAAGTAAGTAAACAAGCATTCCATTCAGTTAATTATTGCCCTGAATCGCAATTTTTAGACCAAGAAATGCATTTAATTCCATACTTTTATTATCTTTGTACATCGAAACGTTTTTTATGTTATTAAACATAATATTGCGTTTTATCGGTTGTTCAGAAAAACATATTGATGTTGAGAGTAAAAAAAAGTATTTATTATAAATATAATTTTTCCAATTAAAAACATATCAATTTATGAGTGTACTTCCACTTATCAAGTCCGATCCATATTTAGAACCATACGCTGGAGCTATAACTGGAAGGCATGAATATTTTAAAGACATAGAGAGTAAACTTATTGGCGACAATAAAACCTTATCCAATTTTGCTACAGGATACCTCTATTTCGGATTACATCATTTAAGCGAAGGTTGGGTTTTCAGAGAATGGGCTCCCAATGCAACAGCCATTTTTTTAATTGGCGATTTCAACAATTGGCAGCGAGTACCTGATTATCAGCTAAAAAAACTACCCAATGGAGTTTGGGAAATTAAACTTCCAGAATATGCCATGACTCACATGCAGCTCTACAAATTATTAGTAGAGTGGGACGGTGATTCGGGCGAACGCATACCAGCATGGGCGCGCAGAGTTGTGCAGGATGACCAGTCGAAAATTTTTAGTGCTCAAGTATGGAATCCTTTAAATCCATATAATTTTAAAATCAAAAAGTTTGTACCTACAAGCGACCCACTATTGATTTACGAATGTCATATTGGCATGTCGGGTTCAGAGGAAAAAGTTTCAACTTACGAAGAATTCAGAACTCAGGTTTTGCCTCGCATAATAAAAGCGGGTTATAACTGTATACAAATAATGGCCATCCAAGAACATCCTTACTACGGATCGTTTGGCTATCACGTTTCGAATTACTTTGCTGCCTCATCGCGTTTTGGTACTCCCGAAGAATTAAAAAAACTAATTGACGAAGCACATAGCAATAATATTTCGGTAATTATGGATATTGTGCACTCGCATGCCGTAAAAAACGAAACCGAAGGTCTAGGTCGCTTTGACGGAACTCCTTATCAATATTTTCATGGTGGTTCGCGTCGCGAGCATCCAGCATGGGATTCACTTTGCTTTGATTATGCAAAGCCTGCTGTACTTCACTTTTTATTATCGAATTGTAAATTTTGGCTCGAAGAATATAATTTCGATGGCTACCGATTTGATGGAGTAACATCCATGCTTTACCGCAGCCATGGACTGGGCGAAGATTTTAATGGTTACGATTCGTATTACAACCTAAACCAAGATGGCGATGCTATTTGCTACCTCACATTAGCCAACAAATTGATACATCAAGTTAAACCACAAGCCATTACTATTGCTGAGGAAATGAGCGGCATGCCTGGTTTAGCTTCCAAAATTGACGATGGAGGCATTGGCTTCGATTACCGAATGGCCATGGGAATTCCTGATTTTTGGATTAAATACATAAAGGAAACCAAGGACGAGGATTGGAAAACCGGACATATTTTTTGGGAATTAACAAACCGACGTGCCGACGAAAAAACCATTAGTTATGCAGAAAGTCACGATCAAGCTTTGGTTGGCGATAAAACTATCATTTTCAGACTAATAGATGCCGATATGTATTGGCACATGCAAAAAGGCGATAGTACATTATTGGTTGACCGTGGTTTAGCTTTACATAAAATGATTCGTTTAGTAACTTCCACAACTATTAATGGTGGTTATCTGAACTTTATGGGAAATGAATTTGGTCACCCCGAATGGATTGATTTTCCAAGGCAAGGCAATGGTTGGTCGCATAAATACGCTCGCCGACAGTGGGAATTGGTTGATAATAAAAAAGTTTATTACAGTTCGTTGGGCGATTTCGACCGTGGCATGATTGAACTTATTCGATCAGTACCCGAATTCAACAAGCTAAATATTGAACAAGTTTGGGAAAAGGACGATGATAAAGTATTGGCTTACTCTCGTGGCGATTTGCTTTTTGTATTTAATTTTAATGGCACAAAATCATTTGAGGATTATGGTATTTTGACACCAAAAGGAACTTATAAAGTAGTTCTAAATACCGATAATACAGAGTTTGGTGGGTTTGGATTAGTTGACGAAAGCATTGAGCACATATCGATTGCCGAACCCAAACATGAATCGGGTAAACAATGGTTGAAACTTTACGTACCTGCTCGAACTGCTCAAGTGCTCAAAAAGATAAAGTAGACATAAAAAATTACTTCAAAAAGAAATCCTGCTTGCAAATAATCAAGCAGGATTTCTTTTTTTTATTTTATAAATAAAGAGAAATTTAATTCGCGAATTTCATAATTTGTACTCGATTTACAATCGGCCGAAATTGAATTAATAATCAACATACATTCACCTTTCTTTTGCATTAACAGTTTATTGTTTGCTGTTTCGTTTTCGTCGTTCAAATAAAGCTCTGATACAATTTTTTGAAGTGGAAAAGCGGTAAGTGTATTATTCTTCAAATTCACTATATGTATCTGGTTTTTAACTACTTCAACCTTATAGTCTTTATTCTTGAAAATAAGCGAGTCTTTATCACCCATTTCCAATTTGGTTAGCATTAAGGAATAATCTTTAATATCAACAACTCTATTCTCAGATAAATTAGCATATATGTATTTTGATTTGAATAATGAAGTTTTAGATGTATTCAATCCTAAATATTCGGTAATTTCATAAGCACCATTATCTTTCCGTTTATCGTGAAATGTAGTTCGCCAATTTTGTTCACCAAACGTATTGTAATAATAATGTATTTTATCGGACAATTGCACTGCAACAGTATCACTAATAGCCATTTTATTATCCTTATTCTCAATAAGTTTATCATTAACAAATAACTTATTATCAACCAAAAGATTCGTAACCTCGCCTTCGATTACATGCTTTGTAACCGCAAAAACGCTCCATGGCCCAATAGATGCAATGAATAGCACAGCAGCAAAGGACACTACCAACCAACGTAAATGTTTGGATTGCGTTAAAAACAAATAGATACTTACGCCATAGAGCCAAACATTAAAAACAAGAACATATAAACGATTGATTGACAAGCCATAATCAGAAATACGGCGAGCAAGACCTATAGTCATGAGCACAATTAATGGCAATAATAATAGCGAAAAATAACGATTTAAGAAAATTACAATTTTGTTTTCGGTTAAAGGGAAAAGCAAAAATTTAGCTAAATAACCCCCTAAAGCAAGCACCGAAACTAAGGTTGTAACCCAACCATTTGGTAATTCCCAACGAATAATGATTTTGAAAAGATAAAAATAAAGTATAACTAAATAAATACCCAAAACTGGCAAAAAAACATACAAACCCAGAATTTTTAAAAATTTTCCATAATCGGGTGTTGTTTCGTAAAGTTTTTCTTTAGGAGGAATATTCATTAAATAATAAATTGGAGCAACTATCAAATAACAAAACACAGCCACATTCCCATATACTTCGTTTGCAATTTTTACATCAAAAAGCATATCCACAGCATAAATTGCCAAGCTCAATCCACTCTGAAATATGGAGGTATAAATAAGCGTTATAACAAACTCGCGCGAAATAGATTCGGCAAAAATCCAAAACGAATGATCCGAGTTTTTGCGAAAATAGAGCACAAAATAAAATGATAAAAAGATGGCAAAAATAAGCGCTCCGTATTGCATCATTTCCCATTCAATTTTATGGTTGAATAGTTTAAAACAATACAAAGCAACTAATGCTAACGGAATTACAAAAACGGGTATTCGCAACCAAATATTTCGGATATTATCAAGCAAAAGCGACACCGAAAAAGACACAAAAACTGATAGAATAAAGTAGGACCAAACATTAAATTCGGGTTCAAACTTTTTATCATTAATTTCCATAAAAGCCATAATGGCTAGTCCAAATACAAACACTAAAACAATGTGAAAACGTAATACAACAGCAACTAAATCGGCTGTTAACGATTTGAAATTAAGTTTTTTCATGA
>CAYXQZ010000106.1:0-5502 GCA_964466415.1 uncultured Paludibacter sp. | reverse complement strand
CCATCATAAGGAATAAACTGTTTCATTTTCCCGCTTTGAAGAACAGTATTTAACTTGCGGTAATTCAACAACTTGCGGGTATACTCAAAAATTTCATTTTCTTGGCTAGTACGGCCTTCGGATTTAAATGCGTTGCGTTTATCACTTGCCCAGCCACCTGGAAAATCGAAGCGATGACCCTCGTAATTGCCAGCAATTCCGTCGAGCATTATTTCGGTTCCCGCATAGATTTGCGGATATCCACGCGAAGCAACAAGCAAAGCTAATCCCATTTTATACTTAGCCACATCGCGCTTTACAGCAGTTGAAAATCGGTCGATATCATGATTATCCAAGAAGTTCATTATAAGGTTGGTATTAGCATACACAAAATCCTGCGCATAATGGGCATAATAACGAGCCATGCCACTCTCCCACCCTTCCTGTTCATTTATTGAACTGGTAAAAACATCTTTCAAACAAAAATCCATCACGCTGGTAAGGCGCGAATCAAATCCATCTTTATTATTATTTCCGCTTTGGTAATAAGCTATTTCAGCAGGAGTTTTTACCCAACACTCGCCAACCACATTCATGTTAGGATACTCGTTTCTGATAGTCTGAATAAACTCTGCTGCCACCTTTATATCGTTATACGGATACGTATCAACCCGAATGCCATCAATATTGGCATATTCAATCCAATAAATATAAACTTGGGTAAGATAATCGAAGAGCAACTTGTTTTTCAGATTAAAATCGGGCATATTTGGAGCAAACCAACCTTTTGTAAGTTGATTTAAATCAGCTTTTGAAGCGTGAGGGTCTGTCCAAGCGGTCATGCGGTAGTTAGAACCAGTGTACGATGGCCATTCGTTAAACCAATTGCTGGCAGGTTTATCCTTCAGCCACCAATGTGCCGAACTGCAATGATTAGGCACAACATCGATAATGAGTTTTATTCCATTTGCATGACATGTATCGGCCAAACGTAAATAATCGTGATTTTTACCCAAGCGTGGATCAATTTTATAATAATCGCTACATCCATAATGATGATAACTGTAATTAGCATCGTTATTATCGAAAAGTGGAGTTGTCCAAAGTGCAGTAATTCCCAAATCGGCCATATAAGGAACTTTTGAAATAACACCTTCAATATCACCACCATGACGTGCTCCTGAAATAGAACGATTTACGCCTTGCAAATAGCCTTTAATTGAATCATTAGCCGTATTTCCATTTGCAAAGCGGTCGGGCATAAGCAAATATACCGCATCGGCCTCGGTAAAACTAGTACGCTGAGCCGAACCATTTCGGCGTGCTTTCAGTTCATAAGTCAAGCTTTGATTTTGTTTTCCTTTTTGAACCTGAATAATAAATTTACCAGCAGGTGCATTTTTAGCAATATCGAGGTACAAAAACACATAGTTTGGATTATCAGTCAACTCTTTACGCAAGACAGAAACTCCTAAGTAATTTATTTTAAAGTCGGCGGCACTAATTCCTTGCCCGTAAATCATCAGTTGCAACTCGGAGTTTTTCATATCAGTCCACCAAAAAGTTGGCTCAAGTCGCTGAACTAATATTTGTTGTTTTTTGGCTGAAAGTTGTAAAACACATGCGAGTAAAACTATAATAATTACAGATTTTTTCATAAACGAAAAATTAGAAATTGAAAATTATGAAAATTTGCTTTATTTACGTTCAAAATTTCTACTTTCATCAACTTTAGGGTGAAATTTAAATCTTTATCTCCCGCTGACTATTAGCTAAAACTTCAATAAGCTTACCATCAATATATAATTCAATATTATCGCCTTTTAAATTATGAATGATAGTGCTATTTTTTTCGACACGTATATTCAATTGATTTTCGCGGAAACGAATATTGAACGCAAACGAAATCCACTTATCAGGTATATGTGGACTGAAATGCAATGTATTATCTTTTACGCGCATACCGCCAAAACCCTGAACAATAGCTAACCAGGTGCCTGCCATACTTGTAATGTGCAATCCTTCGGACACTTCGTTATTGTAATCGTCCAAATCAAGTCGGGCAGTTTGAAGGTACAAATCATATGCTTTTTGTTTATCGCCAATGGCACTAGCCACTATTGAATGTGTTGAAGCCGACACCGACGACTCATGTACCGTGAGTGGTTCGTAAAAATTAAAATTTGCAGTGAGGGTTTTCAAATCAAAAAACTCTTCGAAAAGATACAAGCCCTGCACCACATCGGCCTGTTTAATTACTGACGAACGTAAAATTCTATCCCACGTCCAATGCTGATTTACTGGACGTTGATTTTCGGGTATATCCACTACCTTAATTAGCGTTTTATCTAAAAAGCCACCTTGCTGAACAAATATTCCCAATTCTTTATCTGTTGGATAATACATATTTTTGATAATATCTTTCCAACGAAAAGTTTCGTCATTCAAAAATGCAATTTCTTGAATTAAATCTTCAAATTTAACAAAATCGTTCTTTTTTACTTTATCAATGCATTCCAATGTATATTTCAATGTCCAAACGGCAATATAATTTGTAAACCAATTATTATTTACATTATTTTCGTACATATTTGGACCTGTAACACCTAAAATAACAAATTTCTTTTTTTCCTCCGAAATACTAACACGCTGCGACCAAAAGCGCGACAATGCAATAAGCACTCGTAAGCCATAATCGGTTAAGTAACTTTCGTCGCCAGTATACTTCACATAATTATATACAGCATAAGCAATTAAGCCATTACGATGAATTTCCTCGAACGACAATTCCCACTCATTATGACTCTCGCTACCATTAAAGGTAGCCAATGGAAATAATGCAGCCCCATTTTCGAAACCAAGTTTTTTGGCATTAATAATTGCTTTCTGCAAATGACGATAACGATAAAGCAATAAGTTTTTAGAAACATGCTGCGGAGCAGTACACAAATAAAAAGGAACGCAAACAGCTTCGGTATCCCATCGTGTAGCACCAGCATATTTTTCACCTGTAAACCCTTTTGGACTAATATTTAAACGCGCATCGTTACCGTTATAAGTTTGATTGAGCTGAAAAATGCTAAATCGAATGGCTTGTTGTGCTTCGAGGTCGCCGTCGATAATTACGTCCGATTGTTTCCATTTTTCATCCCAAACGGCAGCATGCTCAGCAAAAAGTTGATTCCAACCTTTATCACGCGACAATTTTACTTTTTCGCGTGCACAAGTAGTTAATTCTTCGCGAGGATGATTTAATGAACTTAAAATGGCAACATACTTGTTCAAACAAACGGTATCACCTGTTCGAACATCTGTTCCAACACTAAAACCTGCCACTTTTTCCTTTTCAATTTTGGTTGGATTTACATTTAAAAGTTCGTTATTTTTATAAAACGAAAAAGTGAGAGCACCACAAACGTGAAAATCAATTCGTCGGGTTTGCGCCCAAAGGTGGCACACATCTTTTTCTGTTTTAGTCTGAAGCACATTCCAAAAAGGCTCGTCATAATTTGTAAGTTTATTTCGCACATCGCCGTCGATAAGAGGTAAAAACGAAATATGACCATCGAAATTCAATGATTTAACCGTATAGCTTATTGCTGCCGATTCAGTATCGGCCATACTCAAAAAGCGCTTAACTGTAACTTGTATACGATGACCTTTAAAGTTGGTGGCTTCAAAACTTCGTTCCAAAAAACCTTCGCGCATATTCAATGTACGTTTAAAGTTTTTCACATCCCAGCTTGCCAAATCTAAACGTTCGTCGTTTAAGCGCACCGAAATAATATTCCAATTAGGGGCATTCACAATTTTATCGTTGGTGTCGGCATATCCATTTTTCCAAATACCATGCTCCGCAGGTTCGGGATAATAAATACCTCCAATGTAAGAGCCTATCATTTTTTCACCCGAATAATATTCTTCAAAGTTTCCACGTTGACCAATATATCCATTGCCTAAACTGAAAATACTTTCAGATTCTAATTGTTTACTTTCGTGAAAACCGTCTTCGATAATACACCAAGGGTCGTGTTGCAAGTATTTGTTCATAATATTATTATATGTTTGAAAAGTTTGATGTTTGAAAGGTTTGATGTTTGAAAAGTTTGATGTTTGAAAAGTTTGATGTTTGAAAAGTTTGATGTTTGAAGATTTTCTTCATACTAAACAGTTTTTACTTCAAGTCCCCGCCATTTATCCCGATTCTTTTATCGGGACGGATTAGGGGCCTTTCTTCCTTTATCTTCATTGCTAATCCGCTCGCTATCAGAAACGACACTCCAGCCATAACTATGCATAAAATCGGATTATCGTTGAACCAATATTTAAGTATTAAGCCAGTAGTTATGCCACTTACGATTTGTGGAATGGTAATTGACATATTAAAAAGTCCCATATACATGCCCATTTTATTGGCTGGTATTGAGTTGGCTAACATAGCATAAGGCATTGCCAAAATACTCGCCCAAGCTATGCCAATTCCAATCATAGGAATAATTAAATAATCTGAATCGTTGAAAAACAAAAACGATAATAAGGATATGGCACCTATAAAAAGCGCAATGGCATGGGTTTGTTTTTTTCCAAATCGATTTGCCATAGCGGGTAAAGACATGGCCAATATTGCAGAAACACCATTATAAATCCCAAATAAAATTCCAACCCAGTTACCTGCTTCTTGAAATGCTTCAGAACTCGGATCAGTTGTTCCAAAAAACTTAAGTGCCACAGCTGGAGTAGTATACACCCACATTGAAAACAATGCAAACCACGAAAAAAATTGCACAAGCAATAATTGTATCATGATGGGTGGTATAAAAAACTTTTGCTTTGTTTCAATTTCAGTTTCTTTATCGAGCACTTCAGGTGGATATTCTTTTGTGCTTAATATTGTCCACAATATACTTGTTATCAACACAAAAGCTCCAAAATAAAACGAATAGGTCACATTGTCAGGAACTAGCCCACTTTCGCCTGCATCTTTGGATACGCCAAACCAATTTCCAAGCATATATGGTAACCACGACCCCAACACAGCTCCAATTCCAATTAATAGAGTTTGAATTGAAAAACCCAACGTATGCTGTTTTTCGGGTAATTTATCAGCTACCAATGCTCTGAAAGGCTCCATGGATATATTAATTGACGCATCCATAATCATAAGCAACCCACCTCCTACAAACATAGGAGCAATAATATTAGATAAATGCGGTGCATTGGGCATTAAAATCAAAGCAATACTTGTAAGAATGGCTCCAACCAAAAAATAAGGACGGCGACGACCAAGTTTAGTCCATGTACGATCGCTCATATAACCTACAATTGGTTGAATTAGCATTCCAGTTATTGGAGCTACCAACCAAAACCAACTTAAGTGATGTACATCTGCCCCAAAAGTCATGAGTATGCGTGATGCGTTTCCGTTTTGCAACGCAAAACCAAATTGAATTCCGAGAAATCCAAAACTCATATTCCAAATTTGGCCAAAAGACAATGATTGTTTCATTTTAAATAAGAGTTTGA
>CAYXQZ010000105.1:5346-10173 GCA_964466415.1 uncultured Paludibacter sp. | reverse complement strand
TGTTGTCCGTCGTCTTAAAATAATATTAACATAAATATAATATAAAGAAAATGAGTTTTAAAATTGTAGTTCTTGCCAAACAAGTGCCCGACACTCGAAACGTAGGAAAAGATGCCATGAAAGCTGATGGAACGGTAAACCGTGCAGCGCTTCCTGCCATTTATAATCCCGAAGATTTGAATGCCTTAGAACAAGCACTTCGTTTGAAATCACAAGTTGCAGGTGCAACTGTACATGTATTGACAATGGGACCTGCGCGTGCTGCCGAAATTATTCGCGAAAGTATGTATCGTGGTGCCGATGGTGGTTATCTTTTAAGTGGACGCGAATTTGCTGGCTCTGATACGTTGGCTACATCGTATGCATTGGCTTGTGCCATTCGCAAAATGGGCAAAGTAGATGTTATTGTTTGTGGCCGTCAGGCTATTGATGGCGACACTGCTCAAGTAGGCCCTCAAGTTGCCGAAAAACTTGGAATGCCTCAAATTACGTATGCCGAAGAAATTTTAGATTGCACTGCATCTAAAATCACTGTAAAACGTCGCCTCGAACGTGGTGTAGAAGTTGTTAGTGGTCCAATTCCGATGGTTGTAACTGTTAATAGTTCAGCACCTGAATGCCGTCCTCGACATGCAAAACTCACTTTAAAATACAAACGTGCAGCCACATTGACCGAAAAACAAGATGCAGGTGCTGATTATACCGATTTGTATACTGTTCATCCATATCTTACCATTACCGAATGGGGTGTAAACGACATTGAACACGACATAAAATGGTTAGGACTTACAGGCTCTCCAACTAAAGTAAAACAAATTGAAAATGTTGTTTTTACAGCTAAAGAAAGTAAACGTCTAACAGCAAACGATGAAGAGATTGAAGATTTAATGAAAGAACTTATTGCTAATCACACAATTGGATAATTTAAATAAGGGTTTGAAGAGTTTGAAAGTTTGAAAGGTTTGAAGACCATTAAACAAAAATAACAAATTTGGAAAATACTTCAATATTATCACATTAACACATTAAATAAATGAATAACCTTTTTGTATATCTCGAAATAGAAGACGGCATTGTAGGCGATGTAAGTCTGGAACTCCTTACCAAAGGGCGCACGCTTGCCGACCAGTTAAAATGCAAGCTCGAAGCTGTAGCTGCTGGTTACAAACTCGATAAAATTGGGGAGCAAGTATTTCCTTTTGGCGTAGACACATTGTATTTAGCCGACGACAAACGCTTGGCACCTTACACCACTTTACCTCACACCTCTCTTTTAGTAAATCTTTTTAAAGAAGAGAAACCTCAAATTGCATTTATGGGAGCCACTTCCATTGGTCGCGATTTAGGTCCACGTGTTTCATCGGCACTATTCAGTGGTTTAACAGCCGACTGTACTTCGCTCGAAATTGGAACTTACGAAGACAAAAAAGCAGGCAAAGTATACGATAATTTATTGTATCAAATTCGTCCAGCGTTTGGCGGAAATATTGTTGCAACTATCGTTAACCCCGACTGTCGTCCACAAATGGCAACCGTTCGCGAAGGTGTAATGAAAAAAGAAATTCGCAACGCAAAACATGTTGGTAAAACAGTAATCATGGATGTTGCAAAATACGTTCCTGATACCGACTTTGTGATTGAAGTAATTGAACGCCACATGGAGAAATCCAAATTAAACATCAAAGGCTCACCCATTATTGTATCGGGTGGTTATGGTGTAGGTAGTGCCGATAATTTTAAATTACTTTTTGAATTGGCCGCTACACTTGGCGCCGAAGTTGGAGCTTCGCGTGCTGCTGTGGATGCTGGTTTTGCTGATCACGAACGTCAGATTGGCCAAACAGGAACCACAGTGCGTCCTAAATTATACATTGCTTGTGGTATTTCGGGACAAATTCAGCACATTGCAGGTATGCAGGAAAGTGCTATGATTATTGCTATCAACAACGACCCAAAGGCGCCAATCAATGCCATAGCCGATTATGTAATTACAGGTAGCATCGAAGAAGTATTACCAAAAATGATTAAATTCTATAAGAAAAACAGCAAATAAGAATGAACTTTTTTAACGATAATCCAGCCATAAAATTTCAGCTTTCGCATCCATTGATGCCTAAAATTGTTGCACTCAAGGAGCGCAACTATGCTGATAAAGATAAATTTGATTATGCCGCACGCGATTTTGAAGATGCCATTGACAGTTACGAAAAAGTACTCGAAATTATTGGTGGAATTTGCTCGGATATAATTGCCCCTAATGCCGAAAGTGTTGACCACGACGGACCTCAAGTTGAAAATAGCCGTGTAATTTATGCACGTGGTACACAAGAAAACCACGATGCTTTGACTCAAGCAGGCGTTTACGGCATTACACTTCCTCGCCAATATGGTGGTCTTAACTTCCCAATGGTAGCTTATGTTATGTCGGGCGAAATGGTTTCGCGCGCTGACGCTGGCTTTGCCAACATCTGGGGATTACAGGACTGCGCCGAAACAATTTCGGAATTTGCATCGGACGAAATTAAAGCTGAATTCCTTCCACGCGTATGCGAAGGCGCCACTTGCTCTATGGACTTAACTGAACCTGATGCAGGGTCGGACTTACAAGCAGTGCAATTGAAAGCTACGTTTAACGAGGCTGACGGTATGTGGTATTTGAATGGCGTTAAGCGCTTTATCACCAATGGCGATGCACAAATCAAATTAGTTTTGGCTCGTTCCGAAGATGGCACAACTGATGGTCGTGGACTATCATATTTTGTAGCCGACAACAAACACGATCATACTGTACTCGTTCGTCGTATCGAAAACAAATTAGGTATCAAAGGATCTCCAACCTGCGAATTGGTATTTAACAATACCCCAGCTCAATTAGTTGGAACTCGCCGTATGGGTCTAATTAAATATGTAATGTCGTTGATGAATGGTGCTCGTTTGGGCATTGGAGCTCAGTCAACAGGCCTATCAGCTGCTGCATATACCGAAGCATTGAACTATGCCCGCGAACGTCGTCAGTTTGGCAAAGCCATTATAGAATTTCCGGCAGTATACGAAATGCTCTCGATTATCAAAGCTAAATTAGATGCATCGCGCGCATTACTTTACGAAACAACCCGCTTTGTAGATGTATATAAAGCATACGAAGGCATTGAAAGCGAACGCAAATTAACTCCAGAAGAAAAAGCTGAGTTCAAAGAATACTTAAAGTTAGCTGACGCATTGACTCCAATGCTAAAAATGTTCTCGAGTGAATATGCCAACCAAAATGCTTATGATTCAATTCAAGTTCATGGTGGATCGGGCTTTATGAAAGATTATGCTTGCGAACGCCATTTCCGCGACGCTCGTATTATGACCATTTACGAAGGAACATCGCAATTGCAAGTTGTTGCTGCTATACGCCACGTAACCACAGGTAATTACTTGAAAATGATTCGCGATTACGACAATCAAAATATTAAACCTGAATTCACTTCGTTCCGCAAACGCTTACAAATTATGACTAATTTGTTTGCCAATGCAGTAGCACGTGTCAACGAAGTAAAAAATCAAGAATACCTTGATTTCCAAAGCCGTAGATTAGTTGAAATGGGTGGACACATAATTATGAGTTACCTGCTTTTGATTGACGCAAGCCGCGACACCGAAGATCAATTCCGCAAATCGGCCGAAGTGTATCTTAACTTTGCCGAAGTGGAAGTTCGTCGTCATGCAGCATTTATCAAAACTTTCGAAGTTGATAATGTAGACGTATATAAAGTACAGTAATCACAAATTGATTTAACTAAAAAACGGACTTGCCTTCATTGAGCAAGTCCGTTTTTTATATATGTACAGTTGGTATTAGAAGTATTTTACATCCTTTCCTTCAATCGAAGTCAATAAGTTGTTTGCTAAGCGACTGGCTCCGATGCGGAACATTTTGTTATTGAGCCATTCGGTACCAAGTATGTGTTTTACAATGGTATAATGTTTTACGGCATCTTCGGTGGTTACAATTCCGCCAGCTGGCTTGTAGCTTACCTTTACACCTGTTTTTTTGTACCATTCTTTTATGGCAGTACACATTACGTAAGTTGCTTCTAAAGTGGCTGCTACAGGTATTTTACCGGTGGATGTTTTAATAAAATCGGCATTGGCCGACATAGCAAGAATAGAAGCTTTTTTAATATTTGTAGCACTTTTCAAAGCTCCACTTTCGATAATTACTTTCAGATGTGCATTTCTACAAGCCGCCTTAAGTTCAGAGAGTTCTTCAAATACTTCTAAATAATCTCCTTCGAGGAATTTCCCTATCGATATTACTACATCAATTTCGGTTGCACCATCCATTACAGCTAATGCTGTTTCGGCCACTTTAACCTCGATAAATGTTTGCGACATAGGAAAACCAGCAGCTACCGATGCAATGCCAATTTCGGGTATAAGCAACGTATTGCTTACTGCCTTAACCAATGAAGGCGAAACACAAATAGCTCCAACATTTGGCAAATGTGGGAATGCAGTATTGAAATCATTCACTTTTTGAGTCATTGACACAATTTCGGCTGTAGTATCGGTACTATTGAGCGATGTTAAGTCGATTAAACTCAAACAAGTTTTATAAACATCTATTGTATTGTTGCTATTAAATTCTTCAGCCAGAATCTTTTGTATATCCTGCGCTACAGCTTCATCGCTCAAATTGCAATTGTAAGCATTAAATAATTCGTTTATCTTGTTCATATTCTTTTGCCCTATGGGGGTTATTTACTTCGTGTTATTTGGGCTACGCCCGTTATTTGCCTGCGGCGTTATTTACTTCGTGTTATTTACTACGTGTTATTT
>CAYXQZ010000105.1:2470-5246 GCA_964466415.1 uncultured Paludibacter sp. | reverse complement strand
GTGTTATTTGCCTGCGGCGTTATTTGTTGTTATTGAAAAGACTTTTGTCAGTCGTCTGTCGTCTGTTGTCACTTCAGCTAAGTTTCTGATTCTCCTTATGCCTTGTGGCATCGCGCTCTGTTTTTTTGAGCATATTTTTTTCGAAGGCTTCAGTCAGGTTTACGCCTGTTTGGTTGGCCATGCAAATTAAAACCCAAAGCACATCGGCCATTTCGTCGGCAAGGTTTTTATCTAAGTCCGTTTTTTTGAACGATTGATCGCCATACGTACGAGCCATAATGCGTGCTAGCTCACCCACTTCTTCGGTCAGAATAGCCATATTGGTTAATTCGCTGAAATAACGAACGCCATACAACTTTATCCATTCGTCAACCCGTTGCTGTGCTTGTTCTATGGTGATTTGATCACTCATTAAGACGTGCGATAATGGTTTCGTTTCCAGTGGTTTTTTCGCCTACTTCTACAAATATCTCGGTATCCATTGGGAAAAACAAATCCACACGCGACCCAAATTTAATAAAACCAAGATGTTCGTTCAGGTGACAAGCTTTTCCGGCATGAGCATACGTTACAATACGGCGTGCCAACGCTCCAGCAATCTGACGAAGTAGAATTTGCGTTCCTCCTTCGCTTTCGATAACTACGGTTGAGCGTTCGTTTTCGTGACTCGACTTTGGTAAATATGCCGCCATGTGACGACCACTGTGATGAATCGATTTAAGTACTTTACCCTGAACAGGATACCAATTGGCATGCACATTAAACACCGACATAAAAATGGACACTTGAATACGTTTATCGCCAAAATGCTCTAATTCATCTGTTGGTTCTACTACTACCACAGTTCCATCGGCTGGTGCAACCACAAGTCCAGTATCGTCAATTTTTATCCTACGTGAAGGATTGCGGAAAAAATATGCAAAAAACACCAATATTATAGCTGATAATGTGGTGGTTACCGCCAATGCTAATGTAGGAAAGCGCAAATAAATAAAAAGGTTAAGCACAAACAAAACAAACAATAAACTGAGTAAAATCAGTCGACCTTCTTTGTGAATTTTTATATATCTCATGGTTTTAAATGAAATTTCTCGATGCTACGATCGTTGTTTTTAGTTTTAAAAATAACAAACAAAGGTAAAGATTTTTTTTGACCAATGCAAACACTAAGCTAAACTTTTGAAATCCATCGAAAATCACTACCTTTGCACGTGATAAAAAAATCCTTTCAAACTCAATAAAAAAAACAATATACGATCCGCAGATTTGGTCTGTAGCTCGTCCTCAAATTATTAAAAAAAATGGATTTAACTTTGCTCAGTGCCATATCGCCAGTAGATGGCCGTTACCGCACAAAATCAGCAGATTACGCTCAGTATTTTTCAGAATATGCTCTTATTCGTTACCGTGTAGAGGTTGAAGTGGAGTATTTTATTGCATTATGCGAAATACCGTTGGAACAACTTAAAAAAGTACCTGGCGATGTAATGCCAAAGTTACGTTTGGTGTATCAAAATTTCAGCGAAGCAGATGCACAACGCATAAAAGACATCGAAAAAGTTACCAATCACGATGTAAAAGCCGTTGAGTATTTTCTAAAAGAAAAATTCGACACATTGAATCTGGCTGATTTTAAAGAGTTTATTCATTTTGGCTTAACCTCCCAAGACATTAACAATACTTCCATTCCATTGTCGGTAAAAGAAGCTCTTGTAAAAGTATATTTACCCGAAATGGATGCATTATTGCAGGAATTGCATCATAATGTTGACGAATGGCGCGATGTATCGATGCTGGCTAAAACACACGGTCAACCGGCTTCTCCCACACGTCTTGGTAAGGAAGTTATGGTATTTGTGTACCGCTTGGAGCAGCAATTAATGCAATTGAAAAACGTTCCAGTTTCGGCTAAATTTGGTGGTGCAACCGGTAATTTCAATGCTCACAAAGTTACCTATCCTGCTATCGACTGGAAAAGTTTCGGAAATAGTTTCTTGTCGGAAAAACTCGGATTGGAACGTGAGCAATGGACAACTCAAATATCGAACTACGACAATTTAGCCGCCCAATTTGATGCGATGAAACGTATCAATACCATTTTAATTGATTTTTGTAGAGATATTTGGACTTATGTATCGATGGAATACTTTAAGCAACGTATAAAAGCGGGCGAAGTAGGATCGTCGGCAATGCCACACAAAGTAAACCCTATTGATTTTGAAAATGCCGAAGGAAATTTAGGAATGGCAAATGCCATTTTTGAATATTTATCGTCGAAATTACCTGTTTCACGCTTACAACGCGACTTGACCGACAGCACTGTACTTCGTAATGTGGGTGTGCCATTTGCACATACGCTTATAGCTACTCAAAGTATTCGCAAAGGGTTAAGCAAATTATTGCTCAACGAGACAGCAATTTACCGTGATTTGGACAATACTTGGGCGGTTGTGGCCGAAGGAATTCAGACTATACTTCGTCGCGAAGGATACCCACAACCTTACGAAGCACTGAAAGCGCTAACACGTACCAACGAAGGCATAACCGAGCGTTCGATACACGAATTTATTGACACTTTGGCCATTGATGATACAGTAAAACAAGAACTAAAACGCATTACACCAAGAAATTATACGGGGGTTTAGCCCGAAGGGCGTTATTAGGCTTCGCCGTTATTAATGGTTATTTGCCCTGCGGGCGTTATTAATGGTTATTTGCTTCGCGTTATTAATGGTTATTTGCTTCGCGTTATTAATGGTTATTTGCTTCGCGTTAT
>CAYXQZ010000105.1:0-2370 GCA_964466415.1 uncultured Paludibacter sp. | reverse complement strand
GCGTTATTAATGGTTATTTGCTTCGCGTTATTAATGGTTATTTGCTTCGCGTTATTAATGGTTATTAGCTTCGCGTTATTAATGGTTATTAAATTGTTATTAGCCCTGCGGGCGAAATTATTTTGTTATGAAATTGGAAGATTTGGAAGTTTATAATATCTCAATGGATTTATCAGATAAGATTTGGGTTATTGTTGATAAATGGGATTTTTTTAGGAAAGATACCGTTGGCAAACAACTAGTTAGGGCTATCGACTCAGTTAGTGCAAATATAAGTGAAGGATTTGGACGAAACACTTTCAAAGATCAGCGTAGTTTTTATTACTATTCTCGTGGATCTTTATATGAAAGTAAAACATGGATAACAAAAGCTAAACGGCGTGAAATTATTGATGAAATAACATACGATGAACTATTGACTGAATTTAATATTTTAGGTGTTAAATTAAATAATTTCATAGCTTCAGTCACCAAATTAATGAATTCCAATAATATCGGCGAAGCTAAATAACAGCGAAGCTAAATAACGTGCGAACTTGCCTGCGGCAGGCAGGGCACAAATAACACGAAGTAAATAACGCCCAAAGGGCAAAATAAGATGAACAATTTTTGGATATTATTAAAACGCTTTGTTCCGCCATACAAAAAGTATGTGGGGCTTAGTTTGCTATTCAACCTGTTATCGGCAGTGTCGAGTTTATTTTCGTTTGCAGCCATTATTCCTATACTCCAAATACTTTTTGGAATGGAAAGCTCTAAATCGAGCTATATCAACTGGGAATGGAACGATGGCATGAGTCAGATTGGCGCAGCAATCAAAAATAATTTGTATTATGCTGTGGAACAGATGGTGGCTTATACTGGTCCTCAAATGGCGTTGATGTATCTGGGTATTTTTCTGATATTTACCACATCAATTAAAGTAGGCACCACCTACATGGCTATGTTTAGCATGGTACCAATTCGTACAGGTGTTGTGCGCGATTTACGAAATCAGTTGTATAAAAAAATTGTTTCGCTGCCTCTTGGTTTTTTCTCCGAAGAGCGTAAAGGCGATATTATGTCGCGCATGCTAGGCGATGTCAACGAGATTGAAGTGTCCATAATGAGCTCATTGGAATTGGTTTTTAAAAACCCAATTTTGATCTTTATTTACCTCAGCGTAATGTTTGCCATGAGTTGGGAGTTGACAATTTTCGTACTCTTATTGCTACCTTTTAGCGGTTGGCTTATTGGTCGTATCGGGCGTTCGCTTAAGGCCCGCTCGCAAGTGGGGCAACAACAAACTGGCGAGATGTTATCGCAAATAGAAGAAACGCTGAGCGGATTACGCATTGTAAAAGCATTTAATGCCGAGCACAAAGTTCAAAACCGTTTTGCCAAAATAAACGAAAATATCCGACTCACATTTACCCGCATGAACAACCGCCATAATTTGGCACACCCAGTGGGCGAATTTATTGGCACAGTGGTTATTGCTATTTTGATGTGGTTTGGCGGTTCACTTATTATCAACAATTCAAGCAGCATAGGTGCAGCAGAATTTATCTACTACATTCTGATTTTTTACAGCATTATTCAACCTGCCAAAGACTTAAGCCGTGCTACTTACAGTATTCGCAAAGGTATGGCATCGCTCGATAGGGTTGATATGATTTTGAATACCGAAAATACAATTGTAGAACCTGAAAATCCACAACCACTCCCTTCGTTTAACTCCGCTATTGAGTTTAAAAATGTAAGCTTTCGATATCAAACCGATTGGGTGCTAAAAGACATAAATCTTACCATCGAAAAAGGTAAAACTGTCGCTTTTGTTGGTCAGTCAGGTTCTGGCAAATCAACATTAGTTGATTTAGTACCGCGCTATTACGATGTGGAAGAAGGCGAAATCTGTATTGACGGCATAAATGTAAAAAACTTCCGCACACATGATATTCGGGTTCATTTAGGCAATGTAAATCAGGAAGCTATTTTGTTTAACGATTCGTTTTACAACAATATTACTTTTGGGGTTGAAAATGCAACTATGGACCAAGTGATTGAAGCGGCTCGCATAGCCAATGCGCACGATTTTATTATGGCTACCGAGGCCGGTTACGAAACCACAATTGGCGACCGCGGCTCCAAACTATCGGGCGGTCAGCGCCAACGTATCAGCATTGCACGCGCTATTCTGAAAAATCCACCCATACTTATCCTCGACGAAGCCACCTCAGCACTCGACACCGAATCGGAAAAACTGGTTCAGGAAGCATTGGAAAACCTTATGAAAAGCCGCACAACACTGGTTGTAGCTCACCGCTTATCAACCATTAAACGTGCCGACGAAATTTGTGTACTGCACGAAGGCCGCATTGTGGAGCGTGG
>CAYXQZ010000104.1:5060-10219 GCA_964466415.1 uncultured Paludibacter sp. | reverse complement strand
AACGCGACAATAATAACACAGGACGTATTCTTATTGAATTGCCAGGTATCAAAGAGCCCGAACGTGTTCGTAAATTGTTACAAGGTTCGGCCAATTTGGAATTTTGGGAAACTTATGATTTGAATGAAGTATATCAAAACCTAGCTGACGCTAACGGCTTGTTATCAAAAATGGGTTCGGCACCAGCAGTAGCTGTTGATACTACCAAAGCAGCTCCAGTTACAGCTGCAGCACCTGCACCTAAGGCAAAACCAGCAAGCATAGCCGATAGCTTAAAAGCAAAACTTGCCAAAGCTCCCGAAGCTAAAGGTGACTCAAGCAAAATGCGCGAAGAATGGATGAAAGAAAATCCATTGTTCTCACGTTTACAAATCAATGCACAAGGCGGACAAGTAGGTCGTGGTCCTGTAGTAGGTATGGCACACAGCAAGGATACCGCTCAAATCAATGCTTATTTTGCAATGAAACAAGTAAAGGATGTACTTCCCCGCGATTTGCAAATGCGTTGGACTGTGAAACCTATAGAAGGTAGCGAAGAAGTTTATCAACTTATAGCGTTGAAAGTTGCGAGCCGCGACGGACGTGCACCACTCGAAGGCGATGTAATTACCGATGCTCGTGCTGACTTTAGCCAAACCTCGGCTTATGCCAATGTAAGTATGAGTATGGATCAGGAAGGTTCAAAAACTTGGGCACGCTTGACCAAAGATAATATTGGCAAATCAATAGCCATTTCGCTCGACGGTTATATTTATTCATTCCCAACGGTAAACACCGAAATTAGTGGAGGTAACTCTCAAATTACAGGAAACTTTTCAGTTGAAGAAGCAAAAGACTTAGCAAACACACTGAATTCAGGAAAAATGCCTGCACCAGCTCGTATTGTTCAGGAAGATATTGTAGGCCCATCGCTCGGACAAGAAGCTATCAATAATGGATTAATTTCATTCATTGTTGCGTTTATTCTTGTGCTTATTTACATGATAGTTTATTATGGTAAAGTGCCTGGACTTATTGCCGATATAGCATTATTTGCCAACGTATTTTTCCTTATTGGAATTTTGGCTTCATTCTCGTCGGTACTAACATTGCCTGGAATAGCGGGTATAGTACTCACAATGGGGATGGCTGTGGATGCCAACGTGCTTATATATGAACGTATTAGGGAGGAGCTGCGAAGTGGCAAAAACATGCAATTATCTATAAAAGAAGGTTTTAAACATGCGTTAAATGCCATTATTGACTCTAACGTAACGACCTTACTTACAGGTGTTATTCTTATAATTTTTGGTAAAGGACCAATTAAAGGTTTTGGTGTTACTTTAAGTATCGGTATTATTACCACTTTTATTACTGCCGTATTCCTAACACGTTACATGGTTCAAGCTTATGTTTCGAGAGATAAAGTAGAAGATATTCCATTCCAAACAAATCTTTCGAAAAACTTTTTGCAAAACACCAAAATCGACTTTATGAAAATTCGTAAATCGATGTATATTTTATCAGTAGTACTTTTCGTAATAAGCTTTATTTCATTTGGAACTAAAGGTTTTAACCTTGGTATCGATTTTACGGGTGGACGCAACTTTATTGTTCAATTTGATAAGACAGTGAAAACAGAAGAGGTAAAAGAATTGCTCAAACCTGTTTTTGATGGCGAAACTCCTCAAGTTATAACCATTGGTAACGATAATCAAGTACGTATTTCAACAAAATATAAGATTGAACAAGACAATCCAGAGATTGACAATGAGATTGAGTCGAAGCTTTACACAGGTTTGAAATCATTATTGAAAAGCGATAGTTCGAAAGCATCATTTGTTAGAGATAATATAAAAAGTTCGTCGAAAGTAGGTCCTGCAGTAGCCGATGACATTAAAACAGCAGCAGTTTGGGCTGTAATATTTGCCATATTAGGAATTGCACTGTATATTTTGATTCGCTTCCGCGAATGGGGTTATGCAGCCGGAGCTGTTATTTCGCTTGCTCACGATGCTGTATTAACGCTGGGAGCATTCTCCTTACTTTGGGGTATATTGCCATTTTCGATGGAAATTGACCAGGCATTTATTGCTGCCATATTAACCGTTTTGGGGTACTCTATCAACGATACGGTAATTAACTACGACCGTATACGTGAGAATGTAAATCTATATCCTAAACGTGATCGTATTCAAATTATCAACGACTCGGTAAACCAAATGTTGGGTCGTACATTTAGTACTACTTTTACTGTAATTATTACATTAATAGCCATGTTTGTATTAGGTGGTGATTCTATTCGTGGATTTATATTTGCTATGTTATTCGGTATATTTGTAGGGGTATATTCTTCGGTATTTATTGCTTCGCCAGTTACTTACGAAGTAAATAAATTGTTGAATAAACGCAAATTGAAAGCTGCCGAATCAAAAAAATAAGATTTTTTTTTCGATCGTTTTTATAAAAGCTAAAAGCCTTGCCGTGAATTGCGGTGGGGCTTTTATTTTAAAACCGAGAAATATACCGAATTAATATCGGAATAAATAAAAAAACTTTTCGAAAAAGTAGGTTCATTTGAAATTTCTTTTTAAATTTGCAACCTGAAATAAATCAGCGCTTCACGTAGCGCAACCAAAAACAGAATAAATAAAAAATAAAAATAAACGCATGAAAGCAATTGTCAAAATTTTACTTGCAGTATCCATTGTACTTTTATCTTATTTCTGCATTATGAGTATTGTTACTCCTATACAGTTCGATGAGGAAAAAGCACGTCGTGAAGTTGTAATTATTGAAAAATTAGTTGATATCCGTAAAGCACAAGTTGAATACCGTGATCAGAAAGGTGTTTATACCGATAAATTTGAGGATTTGATTAAGTTTCTTAAAAATGCTAAGAAAAAAACAGTTTTGAAAGAAGGTTCATTGTCGGATAAACAATTGGAAGCAGGTCTAACTGAAATAAAAGCGGTTAAAATTGTAAATAGTGGTAATATGCAAGAAATTATTGCTAACGGTCTTCAAAATTTCCGTAGAGATACGGCTTATGTAAGCCTGCTCGAAGCTATTTTTCCTGAAAAATATACTGCCGAAACTATTGATCAAATAGCCGTGGTTCCATATACCGAAAATCAAAAATTCGAATTAAAAGTAAATAACGATTACACGAACAGTAATGGTATCAAAATTCCATTGTTCGAAGCTTCGGTACTTTACAAAGTTTATTTGAAAGATCTTAATCATCAGGAAGTTTTAAATAAAATTGATGTTCAAACTAAACTTGCTAAATATCCTGGCTTAATGGTTGGTTCAACTACCGAACCTAACAATAATGCAGGTAACTGGGAATAATATTTCAAACGCATATAAGATGTCCATCCGAATTTTTTCGGATGGATTTTCTTTATATATTACCGACGATACCAATACCTTATTGTCGACAAAACACGGAAAAATTAATTTTGCCCAACTGTCGGTTATCGAGCTAAAGGATGCCTTACGCTCCGAACTTGAAGTTGAAACTGTTTGTGAAACCATAGAAATAAGTATCGAAACAGATTGTTTTACGCTTATACCTGATAGTTTGTTCAGTGCCGAAGATTATGCAGCACTGCTACAGTTTCAACATCCCACATTCAGTTTAAGCTCCGATAAGCTTCTTACCGACGAATTATTGAATCACAAGGCAATTCTATTGTATTCCTGCTCAAACAAGCTATACGAAGCAGTAATGAGTTTTTACAATGAAGCTAGTATACAGCATCATTTAGTTCAATATTTAAAAGTCGACTATAAGGATGATTGTCGGCTCCAAGTTGTAAATCGCCAAGGCAAAATGGATATTGTTGCGTTCAAAAACAATAGCGTACAACTTGCAAATACGTACGAATATAGCACCGACGAGGATTTTCTTTATCACCTAACGCAAGTAAAGGAACAGTTGCAGTTTGCCGATTCATATTGCTCAGTTGTATTATCTGGCCAAGCAATTACTTCATCTTTAGAATTATTACTTTCGAAATACATACGGAACTTCTCCGTTACATAAAACCCCCCATAAAAAGTGCGCATAATAAGTGGATTATACAAAGGACGAAGAATTCCTACACCTTCGAATATTAAGGCTCGTCCTACAACCGATTTTGCTAAAGAGGGTTTATTTAACTTGCTAAACAATCGGATTGATTTTGAGGATATTGATATGCTCGATTTGTTTGCGGGTACAGGCAGTATTGGCATCGAATTTGTTTCGCGAGGCTGTGCGAGTGTCACTTCTATCGAAACTTATGATGTGCATTGTGCATTTATAAAAAAGGTATGTGCTGAGCTTAAAATTAGTAATTTACACTTGCTTAAAATGGATGTGTTTAAATTTATTGGCTCTAGCAATATGCAGTTTGATATGATTTTTGCTGATCCACCTTACGATCTAAAGATGCTCGAGAATATACCTGATTTAATTTTCAAAAATGAACTTTTGAAATCGGATGGTTTGTTTGTGATGGAACACTCTTCTAACAATGTATTCAGCACACATCCCAATTATTTGGACCACAGAGCGTATGGAAATGTAAATTTCAGTTTTTTTGGTTACAAACCAGAGTAATTTTTACACTTCAAGAAATTCAATTTCGATACCAGCACGTTCGAGCAATTCCACGCCATCCATAATACGGTATTTTTCGCCATAAATAACGCGTTTTATGCCCGCTTGAATAATGAGTTTTGCACATTCAATACATGGCGAAGCTGTTACATAAAGCGTAGCACCATCGCTGCTATTGTGTGAGCGAGCCACTTTGGTAATGGCATTGGCTTCGGCATGCAATACATAAGCTTTGGAAACGTTATTTTCGTCTTCGCATTTGTTCTCAAATCCCGATGGAGTACCATTGTAGCCATCCGAAATTATCATTTTATTTTTGACCAATAAAGCACCTACTTTACGTCTTTCGCAATACGAGTTTTCAGCCCATATCCGAGCCATTCGCATGTATCTGTAGTCTAAGTTTTGTTGTTTGTTGTTCATATTTTTTTGGCACTTTGTGCGTTTTTTGGCTACGCGTTATTAGGGCTTCGCCGTTTTTTTGGTGCTTCGCACGTTATTAGGGCTACGCCGTTATTGGTGCTTCGCACGTTATTTGGGCTCCCGATACATCGGGACAAGTTCGCGTTAT
>CAYXQZ010000104.1:0-4960 GCA_964466415.1 uncultured Paludibacter sp. | reverse complement strand
TTAATGAAACGGATTCAGGAATGAGCGTGGAACGGGAGTTTCGAACTTCACTTCCTCCAAAGTCATGGGGTGTATAAAAGCTAAAATGCGAGCGTGAAGTCCCATTCGGCCAATTGGGCTTGTAGAAGAACCATATTTTTTGTCGCCTACAATTGGGTGACCCAAACCTTGCATGTGAACTCTAATTTGGTTTTTGCGACCTGTATCCAATTCCACTTCGAGCAACGAAAGTTTATCGTTCGATTTTACAACCCGATAATGTGTAATGGCTTGTTGTCCACCATTGTCGGTCTGACTAGAGTGTATTTTAAGAGACTTTTCATTTTCGGAAAGCCAGGTTATAATGGTGTCTTTTTCTTTTTCCACTTTTCCTTCGACCAAGGTCACATATACTCTTCGCGTCACTACTTCGTGCCAATGCTCTTGCATGGCCAATTGTATTTCGCGTGTTTTGGCAAAAACAATAATTCCTGATGTTTCGCGGTCGATGCGGTGAACAACAAAAATACGATTTTGAGGCGAACAATTTTTTACATAAAATTTCAGAATGGAAAATGCTGTAGTCTCGTCGCCTTTCCCGGTACTCACGGTAAGCAATCCTTCTTTCTTTTCAACAACAATTAAATATTGATCTTCGAAAATAATTTTTAGTTTCGGATGATTCAATTCCACATTTCCACGCGTACTGTTAATTACTACACTGTCGCCAGCGTTTAATTCTTTATTGTATTGCGTTGTAACTTCGTCGTTGACCATTACCTGACGGTGAGCCAAGAGTGCCTTTGCAGCATTACGGCTCATTCCACCCATTTTAGCAAGTAGAAAATTCATCAATTCACAGGTTTCGGTAGCTTTAAGGCGTGTTGAATTTCTCTGTGGAATTTTTTTTTGGGTTGGTCTCATGGTTGTTTTATTGTTTTAAAGCCGATTTTTGTGAAACAATACTGCTATATTTTCGATTGTTCTTAAAATAATATTCAAAGATAATACTTTTAGCTAACATTTCGTCGCAATAAGTGCGGGTTGCATAGAGTATATTCTCATTTCGTTTTTCAACAAAGTCGGCTTGCATCAATTTAAAATCTTTACGTGCTTTAAAAACACTGGCTGCGTTTTTGGGTTTTCCGGTTATAAATAATTGAATTGCTGCAATATAGTCTAATATGCGCCGCCATTTCAGTACATTAACAAGAGCCGATTGCGGTAGGTTTTTATATAGCATCAGCAAGTTGTTTCTGAAATTCAGATAGGTTTTAAACGGACTCTCAACATTCAGTGTGCCACCACCCACATGATAAACACTGCTTTGTGGAATGCAAACAATACGATAGCCACGCGCATTAAGCCGCCAACACAAGTCAATTTCCTCCATGTGTGCAAAAAAAACATCGTCAAAACCACCCACTTTTTTGAAAATTTCGGACCTAATCATTAAACAGGCGCCAGTTGCCCAAAATACATCGCATACTGTATCGTACTGCCCTTTGTCGGCTTCCACAACACCAAAAACTCTACCTCTACAAAATGGGAAACCCAAGTAATCGATAAATCCACCACTTGCTCCAGCATGTTCAAAGTGTGTTTTGTTATGGTAAGCTTTTATCTTTGGCTGGCAAGCTGCCACATCCAAATTGCTGTCCATAAACTCAATGAGTGGCTGTAACCAATTGGATGTTACTTCAATATCGGAATTTAGCAATACATAATACTTCGATTCAATTTCGGCCAATGCTTTGTTGTAGCCTCCTGCAAAACCGTAATTTTTATCAAAAACCAAAGTGCGAATAGTGGGAAATGCTGCTTTTAAATAGGTCAATGAACCATCGGTCGAAGCATTATCGGCAACAATTATTTCTACATTGGGCTGCATAGTGTTTTGCACCAAAACAGGTAAAAACTGCTTTAGGAAAGCTTCACCATTCCAATTTAATATTACAATTGCAGTATGTGTCATTTTTTTTAAAGAGTCAAGAACCAAGAGTCAAGAATCAAGATTTGTGTTTAGAACAAAAAAAATCGGTCGACAAATCATCAACCGACATTTTTTTATAAAATTATTTGTTTAAATCCTATTCTTCTTCTCTATAAATACCAAGCGATTTTCCATATTGGTATTCGCCTTCGAGAATTAATTCAATTTCTTCTTCGCCAATATCCATTTTGTCTTTTTTGGCACATTTCTGAATAAATTTAAACATTTCTTCTTCGTCGATGCTTGCTTCTTCGGTCGAATCTTCGTCGATTAAGCCATTTTCATCATAGAATTCGTAAACCACATCCAACACATATTCAATTTTTGTGTCGTCAATTTTACTTTTGAATTCCTCAGGCAAAAAATTGATGATAAATTTCACGGCATCGTCTTCATCGTATACCAGTAAATCGTCTTCTTGTGTTTTCATTTTTATGGGTTTTTATTGTGTTGCAATATAAAATCAGTTCAAAGATAAGGTTTTTTTTTTATTCAAAGCCCGATAGGTCAATGTTTTTGATTTTTTTTGCAATTGCAATTAATCCAACTAGTTGGACATTTCAATTCAAGTTCATAAAAAAGCTTGTCATTTACTTTTACTAACCTGAGTGTCGTTTTTTCGCCTTTTACAAGTGCCCACGTCAATTGCGAACTTGGTGTATTCCTTATTGGAAATCGGACAATCACTGGATTTTTAAAACATTCGTTTTTAACACAGCCATCCAATAAGTTTATATACAATGAGCCATAGTTCATCAAGTCTTTCCCATCTTTGCTCATTACAATAATTCCTTTTTTAAAATCGCTGTGTGTGTTGTTTTCAATTATTTCCAAGCAACTTTGTATGTCATCAAATTCGCAACCATTGAAAACTAACTCTTTACCATATCGGGTGCGTATGGTAGTGTCTTTTTTTATGCACGAATCTGATTTCTGAATCAGGTTATTGCTGTACTGAATTATCATCTCTGCTCTTCGGTTTCGGCGTTTTGCTGCTTCGCTATCGTTTTTGGTTATAGGTTTATCTTCGCCATAATATCCAATTGACAAAATGTTGTCGTTAAACCCCAGACTTTCAAGATAGCTTTTAACCTCATTGGCTCGTAAATTGGATAATTTTATATTGTACAAGCTATCAGCGGAATTATCGGTGTGACCAACAATTTCAATTTTAAATATATTCAGTTTTGATAATGAGTCAATTTCGCGTGTAATGTAATTTTGATCAGCCTTACTTAACTTATACTTATTGGTATCGAAATACACATTCAAATGGCGTTCGGTGCTTACCAAATGCTGAATGTGTAAAAATACAAGTACTAAAAGTATATAAAAAGCTCTTTTATGGTACATTTCAATGGTGTTTTTTGACTCAATAAATAAGGTGTTTTTCTGTGAAAATATAATCTATCAAATTGGCATTATTTACCTGAAAATTAATATACTATGAAATTTTGATGTCAAATATAGTACAATTCGAATAAAAATGCTATTTTTGAGGTCGAAAATTCAAAAATAATTGCTCATTTTCTCATTTTAATAAATTTTAAAACAATATTATGTCCGAAAAGTTGATAATTGATTCCCATAAAAATAAAATTGAACAATACGAATTGCTTCATCCTCAAATTGTGGCACTTACAGCTGGCGAAACGGATTTGATTGCAAATTTATCGAATATATCAGCGGCATTACATCAAACTTTTGGTTGGTTCTGGGTAGGTTTTTATTTAGTTAAAAACGATGATTTAGTTTTAGGCCCTTTTCAGGGAACTATAGCTTGTACGCGAATCCCATTTGGCAAAGGAGTTTGCGGTGCGGCTTGGGAACGGAAACAAAGTATTTTGGTTCCTGAAGTTGATAAGTTTCCAGGTCACATTGCTTGTAGTAGTCTTACAGTATCCGAAATTGTGATTCCTGTATTCAATGCACAATCCGAAGTGGTTGCTACCTTGGATATTGATAGCGATAAATTTGGTGTATTGGATGAAGTGGATGTACTACACCTCGAAAGACTGGCAAAACACATTGGTCAGGTAATTATGAAATGATACAAAGCACTTAATATATTTTATTTTCGGCATATTTATTCCGTTTATATTCAGTATTTAAGGTTTGAAATTAAAAAAGCGAAAAAGCAGTAAAAAAACAAAATCCCACTTGCACGGAACGTAAAAAAGCAGTACTTTTGCACAAATTTGGACAATAAATATTTATGCAGAAGTACAAGCCCTTTCATTTAGTTTTGGAGGATGGTACCGTTTTCGAAGGGAAATCCTTTGGTTATGAAAAAGCGGTTGCCGGAGAAGTAGTTTTTAACACGGCAATGGTCGGGTATCCCGAGAGTCTTACTGACCCATCTTACGCCGGACAGTTATTAGCCGTTACTTTTCCTTTAGTTGGTAATTACGGTGTTCCGAACGACATCATTCAAAACGGACTTTCTACTTTTTACGAATCGGAAAAAATTCAAGCATCAGCATTGATTATTTCCGATTTTTCTTTTGAATACAGTCACTGGAACGCAGGTAAAAGCCTTAGCGATTGGTTGAAGGAAAACGAAGTACCCGGAATTTTTGGTATCGACACGCGCGAACTCACAAAGCTGGTTCGTGAAAAAGGAACCATGCGTGGTAAACTTGTTTTCCCTGATGGCGACGATATTGAATTTATCAACCCCGATGATGAAAATCAGGTAGCAAAAGTAAGTTGTAAAGAAGTAATTACTTACGGAACTGGTAAAAAACGCATTTTGTTGGTGGATTGTGGTGTAAAACACAACATTATTCGCTGCTTGTTAAAACGTGACACAACCGTTATTCGTGTACCTTGGGATTACGACTATAACCACATAGAATTCGACGGTCTGTTTATTTCGAACGGACCCGGTGACCCTGAATATGCACAAGACACTGTGCGCCACATACAAGAAACCATGAAAACTGGAAAACCAATTTTCGGTATTTGTATGGGTAACCAGTTGCTTTC
>CAYXQZ010000103.1:0-10297 GCA_964466415.1 uncultured Paludibacter sp. | reverse complement strand
ACCTTGTACGAAATACTTGGAATAATGGAGAACAAACCCATTTTATACAACTTTAATGGTCGATTGTAGTAGGTCATATTTTCGGTATCGTTATCATTATCATAATAATAGCTAAACGGATTTATATGATTGTACACATTATAAATGGAGTAAGTCCACACCGCTTTATTGCCCCTTTTGGTAGTAATGGTATGGTTAAAACCCACATCCAATCTGTGATAAGCTTGCATACGTTCGGAGTTTTTTGCGCCATAAATCATTTCAATTCCGGTTTCACCTGTTTGCGGATTTAATGTGTAGTATTTACCCAATGCAGGCGTGTAAGGCGTACCGCTTTGAAGCAACCATACCGCACTAAAATCCCAATTTTTGGGTAATTTTCGATTTACGTTCAGCGTGAAACTATGCGGGCGGTTGTAGTCAAATTCATAAGCTCGTCCATCATTTATCTTTGAAAACATGCGGTCGGAATACGACCATCCATAACTCAGTGAGCCTGTCCATTTTCCGGTATTTTTTCGGAACATGAATTCGGCACCATAAGCAATTCCTACGCCTTCGGTTTCAATTTTATTTTCAATGGCTGTTATTCCTACCATGTTTTCGTAACCTTCTTTAAGCGTTACTAAATGTTCCATTTTTTTGTAATACACATTGCTTTCGGCACTGTATTTTCCGTTCCCAAAATTACCATTCCACGAAGCTGAATACTGATTTGATATTTCGGGTAGCAATGTGGAAGTAGCCGGAAGCCACACTTCGCGTTTCAGTAGCTCTGTTTGAGCAAAAACCAAATGCGAATTCTGACTTACACGCATATAGTTCAGATTCAGGCTGTGATTATCGGTTAACTTGTACGACAAATTGACGCGTGGTTCGAGTTC
This sequence comes from uncultured Paludibacter sp., assembly GCA_964466415.1. Lineage (GTDB taxonomy): Bacteria > Bacteroidota > Bacteroidia > Bacteroidales > Paludibacteraceae > Paludibacter. The sequence goes on along the minus strand of CAYXQZ010000103.1, from coordinate 9,413 downwards.
AAAAAAGTTTTCACCGTTGTTCGAGAAATTTGTAATACGCACCGATGGTTGAAAAAGCAAATTAGGCGAGAGTTTAATTTTATTATCCAAATAAACTGCCGATTCGATGGAATTAAACACATCGCTGATAATCGGAGTCTTGGAAGTGGACAAATAATTGTAATTCGGTTCGTACATCAAATAACCGGCATGAGCCCCAAACTCCATATTCCAATTTGTCGATAACGAATATTTCCATGCCGAACGGAATGAAAAGTCGTTGACAGAAGCACGATTGAGGCTTTCAGTAGTTTTTTGTTGTTCATCTTCTTTATAGCTGTATTTTTGCCCCGATTTATTGCGATAGCGACTGAACGAGAGTATATTTTCGGCATACAAGCGGGAGCTAACTATACGATTCCAACGCCCCGAGACCAACCAATTGCCCCACTGCTGATTAATATGACTACGTTCGTCATTTTCCATTTTCCAAGGTTTAGTCCAATAGTTCAGGTAATCGTCGCCCTGATAGAGATTCAGACTCAGATTGTTTTTATTGTCGGGTTTCCAGGTTATTTTGGCATTTATATCGTGAAAACCGTAGGCAACAATGGCATCATTTTCAGGCATTACAATTGATAAACCTCCTAATAATGCATCGGTCAGCGTTTTACGTGCAGTAATAATATAGCTCATTTTCTGATTAGCCAGCGGTCCTTCAAAAGTAAATGCCGCATCCGTTACACCCAAACTAAACGACCCCTGATGTTTCGATACATCGCCTTCGCGCTGCGTAATATCCACAATCGACGATAGTTTGCCACCGTGCCTAGCTGGGAAGTTTCCTTTGTAAAAATCAACCGAGTTTATCATATCCGGATTAAATACCGAAAACAAACCCCCTAAATGATTTATGTATGTAAGCGGCACATTATCGAGCAGATATTGGTTTTGTCCGGGCTCACCGCCACGCACCATCATCAGGCTCATGCCTTCGCTTTGTGTTTGTACTCCGGGAAGTAGCTGCAAGGCTTTTATCACATCGGGTTTACCACCAATAGCCGGAATTTGCATCAGCTCCTTTGCCGAAAGGCGGCTCACTTCGTAGGTTTTCTCGCGTGTTGCGGTAACAGTCACTTCTGCCAAGCTGTTTTCGGCGTACAGTTTTATGCTGATTAAACTATCGCGGGTGTTATTTAGTTGTAGATGCTGCGCTTTGTATCCTATAAACGAAACTGTAACCGAGCAGGGAGTCGTTACTTTCAAATTAAAATAGCCACGGTTGTCGGTGCTCGTTCCTGCGTTATGCGATTTTTCCCACACATTGGCACCAATCAGCACTTCACCCGTTTGCGCATCGCGCACAAAGCCCGAAAGTTGAATTGTAGCTGCTGACAAACTTAAACCTGTCAGGCCGACAGGCAGGCACGAAGACACAAAGACGCAAAGGAGTGAGAATAATAAAGGTTTTGTTTTAAAAATCATGGAGTTAAAAGTTTTTTGAATGCAAATTTTTAAATGCTTCGAATGGCATCTTTTCTTAAAGCCCCTTTAGGGGTTTGGGGCAAGTTCTTTCGCAGCTATCTCTTTCCTCGTAACCGACAAACCTGTAAACAGCCCCAGCCCGTTTTTTACATTCGAATACATAGGGTATTTCTGATTGCTTTGCCCGATACTTGGATAGCTTGCCGATTCGTAAATGTAATATTGTTTCATGTAGCGGTAATACGACTCATCCACATTAAGCAATTCTATCACTAAAGTATCTTTGCTGCCAATATAGCCTGAATGCTCGTTAAAATACGTTCGCACCCAATATTGATCGTTTTTCATTTTGCTATTGCTAAACACTTCTAGCGGATTAGCCTCATTCAGCAACACAGAATCTTGTTCGGCTTTCATATAGAAATACTTATCACTTACAATTAAAGTATCAATCATTTCATCGGTATCCCAATTATGTCTGGTATAAACACCTTTGACTTTGAGGTTAAAACTCCAATAGCTATTAATAGCTACATTGTTACGGATACGAAACTGTATGGACGAAATTTTATCACCCTCCTCATCGCGCCCCACTAAATCGATATAAGAAATAGAATCAATTTTGGTTTGGGCAGGTATGGTTGTTTGAGCACTGATAGTGGGATAGTTGGGAATTTCAGCCCAACAAGTATAGCTTGCGCCCGCTTTTACTGTTCGCGCACTTATATACCAACCCTTTTCGGCATAAACCAAGGTGTCAGGTACATCATCCGAACTTTCGACAATTACGCGTGCATTAGTCACGTAGGTTGGATCAGTAGCATTTAGGTTTGAAGTTAAACTAACCTGCACTCGAAAAGTGCTATCCGCTTGCAACAATCCGTTCATAACAGGCATTTTAGCAAAGTCAGGAAATTCATCTTCCACCAAAGCATGACAGGAGGTAAACAAAATACACACAGAAAATAAGGCAAAGATTAATTTATTCATTGAAGCTTACTAAAATGTTACTAATACACCAGCTTTCCACTGCGATCTCTGATTGTTATAAAAGTGCCCCAGTTGATATTCGCCAAAAAAACCGATGTTGTTAGTGATATTATAACTAATACCTAAACCTGCACCTATTTCGAAAGCTGGTTTATCCCAACTTTTTGAGTTATTGGCAAATGTAGTAACTTGCTGCGAAACAAGCCCCAATTGCATGGGGACATAAACATTCAAACGGAGTTTTTTGTCTTTAATAAGAAGTGGTAATAGTTGTAATTCGGATTTTATTCCATAAAAAATTGATTTACCAAAGCTATTTACTTGAAAGTAACTTTCATTTCCTGTGCCAAGCAAGCTAGTGTTATTATAAGTTCTGTAAGAATAACCGATATAAATTCCTGCTGTCCAAAGTTTATTAAATTTATAAAGTACTTCACTGCCATAAAGGGAATTTGTCGGGTATAAATATTCTTGAGACCACCCAGGATGTACATTTAAACTTGTCATATTTGAAAAATACGGTTTAAATACAATTTTAAATTGTTTTTCCGTTTTTTCAGTTGTTGTCTCTTGGTTCTGAGCATTTACTGTAAGAGCAAATACTTGTAGCATAAAGAATAATACAATTATAAAAGCTTTTTTCATTTGAAAAATATTTGAATTTTTAAAATCTAAAACTTAACCCAGCACGCCAATTAAAATTACTATAATAAAACCGACCGCCCAATGCTTCGCCAAAAATGCCAAACTTACGGGATAAATTGATAGCTGCGCCTAAGCCGACGCCTGCTTCGAGAAAGTTTTCTTTTAGCTGAACATTATCGTAGCTCTCCCACCATTTATACAAACCTCCTATACGACTAGTTGCATATAGATCAAAACGCAACGGTTTTTCAAATATTAGTGGAAGTAATTGATAGTTTACTTGCAATCCATAATACATTCCATCTGCAAGAGTCCAACTATAACTTGCACCAGTAGCCAAATCCTCTTGAGCTCCTGACAACGAAGAGTAACTTCCATAGACTCCGCCATAAAAGTTAGTAAAAAAATTATAAGATACTTCAATCCCAAAGATTGGAACTGTTTCTTTGAATATTATTGGGGGTTCAAGCTGTGTTTGATTTACATTCATATATCGAAATTCTTTTCCATTAGTTGCACCACCTCCACTTAATTTGATATTCCAATTTGTATTTTGGCTATAAATTACTCCATTCAGAGTAATAAGCGTAAAAACAATAATTTTATTGCTTAGATTCATGTTTTTTATTGACGAGGTTCATAGTTATCAAATTCAACTTCCTATAACGATTTGTAGAAAGAAAGTAGAATACAAAGAGCAATATAAGCAAAAATTAATTTATTTATTCTCAATTTTAAATAATAATTGAAAGTCCAAGTTTCATTTTACTTTTCTGATTATTATAATACCTGCCAAAACTATAATCCGAAAAAACACCAATATGTTTCGTGAAATTATACTTTAGACCTATGCTAATACCATATTCCAAAAAGGGCTTCGACCATATTTTCTTCTGAAAATCTTCAAAGACAGTATATTTCTCAGAAATAAACCCGAATTGAGGTTGGAGGTATAAATCAAATCTAATATTCTTTTTTAATATAAGTGGAAGTAGCTGAACATTACAGGTTATACCATAATTAATTGCTAAAGAGCTTTTAGAACCACCATTTGAAGTATTTGATTTAATATATGATGTGCTATCAATTGAATACCACTCATAATAACCACTTGTTGGGTTATATGGCAATACTGTTTGATGCATTATACTTCCATATCCGATATACAGTCCTGCTTCAAAATTATCATTTATTCTATAACTTAATGATGAATAAAACAATGGATTTTTGGAAGTCTCGAGTGCATCTGAATATGTATTAACAAAACTACTACCAATCTGCAAATTTAATTTTGAATTTAAAAGGGTGCTTTGAGAGTGAGAGTGGATTGATAGTAAGAAAAAGACAACAACTGTAACGATGTTTATACTAATGTATCTTTTGATATTTAATTGCATTTATTTGAAAGTTTTATGAGATGTAATAATTCATAAAAATGAATTAGAATCCAAATAAATACATATTTAGACTCTAATCATTTTTTACTAAACTTAGAAAGGTATAGTGCCAGCAGCTGTAGTTACATATCCATTTGTGTAACTAAAATATGGATCTAATTCATTCGTGCAGAGCTCACTATTGGTTAATAATTTCTCCGATCGATTCTCTGATTTTATATTGTCATTTGTTGCTGAAGTTGATAACGTAAAATACTGTTCTGAACTATCATCGTAAGATTCTAATAAAATATCATAATTGGTAGATAATTCATAAGCATAATACCAACCTGCCCAAGACTTTTTATAGTTTTTAATTGTATACTCAACCTCCCTATATGTTGTAGCTGGGAGTATTACCCAAAAGTTTTCTGTTTGATATCTGAATTCAGTTTTATAATTGCTATTTTTAGCTTCTAAATTGTGTAATTCAGAAGTTTTAATCTTTAACCTATTTGATATCTTTAGAGGGTTGTTTAACTCAAATATCGGATTTGAACTAGCTTTATCAAAACTTTCAATTAATTTCAAAGAGCTTATGTTTGAGACATTTGCCGACACTAATTTTGATTCAACAATTTTATAAACTCTATTGGAAATAATGAACATTCTTTCATTATTTGCGATGAATTTTTCTTTTGATACCATTTCTTTGGGTTCAATATTGTAGTTCCCAGACGACATATAAATATCTAAATACTGATTTTTGGGATCTAGGTTTCTCACATCCTCAATAGATTTAAATTTCTCAAAATCGATATTGTCATAAAACTCATCGCATATTGTTCCAAACGATTTAAATCCTTGTTCTTTTTCCCATTCCAAGCGTTCTTCTTTGGTCATTGCATTTACTTTAGCAAGGGTTTTGTCAAAATCTTCCTGAGTAGCAAAGGTCAGAATGTCCTTAGTTGTACCTATTTGTGATTGATTTATTGTTACTTCCTCTTTATCACACGATGTAAATGCAAAAATAATAACTAATACACTAAAAATGTATTTTACGGTTTTAATTTTCATATTGTTGTTTTTTATTTGTTGAAATTTGTAAATTATTCATGGATTACTTCTGCACTAAAAGACCGAAAGCAATGATCGTCAATTTTTCATCCGTTGGTTAAATGGGTTACTTTCATAATTTTTGCTACTTTTGCATCATACTTTGCTGTTTTGTTTTTAAATAGTTAAGTTATTTTTCGTGCAAGATTCGGCGAGGGTTCAACGATTCTCCGAATCTTGCCTTTTATTGTAATTTTAACGTAAATACTAATGATTTTTCACTTCGTAAGTACTTCCCTGCTTGCATTCAAATCCTGATTCGAAAACAATTGATTTACAATCAAATACTACATTAGCACCGCCATCAATTATAACATCTCCTGTATTTCGATTTGGATTAACATAATTACCTACAAATATATTTTTACCACCTATATATCGACTTGTGCTAATAGTCTCATTTTGAATATACACATCTTGATTATAATCAATTATCGAACCTAGGCTATTTGTGCTTTTAATAATTGAAGAAACACAGTTTTGATTTGTAAATAATAGTGGATTAGAACCATATATTGCCCCTTCTTCTAAAGTGATTATACTATTGTAATCTTCAAGGTTTATATTTGCACCGGACTCAACGCAAATATAACCACCAGATTTAACTACTATTTTAGCATCACCAATTAAATTAAGGTTCGCTCCTGTTTTTATTTGTAAAGTAGAACCAGACTCAACTGTTATTGTTCCACCATTCTGAATTGTTAATGTTGAACTATTATTCAGCATAAGTGAACTTTTCTCTTTTAACAAAACAACTGAGTTGGATGCCATGTTAAATGCAGTATTTGGATCGCATGTTAAAAATGTTGTTTTTGCAAAGTAATTTGAAACAACATCTTTTTCCATTTGATTTGGAGTTTTGTTTTGTTCAAGAGTTAAAATCTTACCTTGCATCAAATTCAATTGTTCTTTTAAAACAATATCTCCACTCCAATTCACATTTTGTTTCACGTCATAATCATCCCAACGAACTTTCACTATGTATGTTTTTATCCCTGTATTAGTAGGATCTGGGTCAATCATTTTTATGCTTAAACCAGTAAGATATAATTTTCGAGTATTTCGATTAGTTGAAATAACATTCATAACCCCATAATTTCTAGTTGAGTAATACGTTGTCGTATTTATTGCACTTGGATTGGAGCTAATATCTATTACTTTGCCTGATTCTGTAGGGATAAAAGCAGAAAAATTACCATCGCCACATAAAGGAATATTGTTGAAAATCAGCCCATCTTTCTTTTTGGAACCCATAATAGAACTCATGCTTGAATAAATTAAAGTAGAATAACTATAATTTGGTGCCCATACTTCAGTCTCAGGATTTACTCCATTAAATGTATTTGCTGTTGCATATTCAAAACAAGGTCTCCCAGCTTCACCTGCCCAACCTAGACAATCCTGAAAATGTCCTATATAACTAACATTGTAATTACCTTCTGCAGAAATAACACGTAAATTATCTTTTTCATTAGAATAAAACACTTTTGAGTATTCTGTACTTTCGATTATGTCTCTTCCTACTTGATAATAAGAGTATATACCAGCTTTAGCTACATCTCTGCAAGTGCCTGATACACTATAAATGGGTTCGTCAAACTTGCCATTTTTACCAGATTGATGATTTTCAAGCCAAATATATTGATTGGATGCATGCTCACTGTCTTTGTATGGCAATTTTATTCTAATAACGTCACCAGAAGTAACAAAATCGCGCAAGGTGAATGTTTGCTCTTCAGTAGATTTTATAACATCCGAATTTACATTATTTGATGCAATGGGGTAAGCATTATTGGTAGTTTCTGACCACCCTAATCTCCATCTTTCATAACCATTACAACTAGTTAGTCCTCCATTGAACAAACCGTAACCCCTCTGTTCTCCAATAAAAGTATTCTGATTATTGTCATTGGCAGTAGTTCCACCCGATGTATGAAACTCATTGCCTCCCAAAAAGAAATGTGCATACTCATGAGTAAATATATTCTTTTTCCAGACTGTAAAATCTCCACTACCGACACATTGGCATGTACCTGTATTGTAATCATAAGTCGTTTGATTGATTTTTATTTTTTGAGATGGGTAAATGTACGAATTACCTTCACCAGCATTTAAATCTCCATAATTGGTTTTGGTATTCCGCAACAAGAAATTTATAATATCAATTCGATTATCAGAAGTATAGGGCTTCTGTACACCAAAACTTCCTGTCGATGTAAAATCATAATCCGATAGATTGTTATGATTGTATAAAGTCTGTAGTCCACCACTTTGATTAATATAACTGATTACTGCATCCATTAAAGCGTATTTAGTGAATGTGCCTCCTGGACTATTAGATGTTATCCTTGATTGTTTGATATTTACAACCATATAATCGCTCAACATAATCAGCTGGTTAATTGAGGATTCTGCATAAAATCTTGTTACGCATCCATTGTAAGGTGTTATATTATCTATATCACAGAAATTGAGTAAATAGTTTGGAGGATTATTGTTGATACCTTCAGTAGACGTATATCCCCATGCATCACTCGTGTTTGGTGCTGGATTAGAGCTTGGTGTCTGATCATATATAATATTAACGGTGATGGTCAGTGCTCTGTAAGTTCCATTTGTAGGGAAAAGAGCACCATTCTTACTGCTATAAGTTGTACTGATTGTACTTGTTGTGCCAGGAGCTTGCATCATTGATGAACCGTTGTTACTAAAGCAATATGTGTCATAAGTCATTTGTGATGAAGCATATAGACTTATAAATAGCCCGATTATACTTAATGTTTTTCTCATCTTATATTTGTTTAAAGGGTTATTTTCAGTGACCTATATTCTTTATTGTCGAGATTATAAATTCGCAATAAATAGATTCCACTTCTAAGCTCTGAATTCGGAATTTGAATTGATTGATGGTTTACACTACTTGATTTTTGTATTGCTCTACCATAAATATCGAATACTTCCCAAGTCCGTTGTGCCATTCTATCGAAACTGATATCTACACAATCTGATAGTTTCTTAATTTTATAAGTGTCGGCATCTATTTCTTTTATTTTAGTATCAGTACATCCACAAACTTGACTATTGAAAAAATACGAACTATTTGAATAGCAAATTAATATAGTAGGGTAGCCTCCATAAGCCATTAGACGAAAAAGATTTCTATTAATGCCGATACTTTCGATAAAAGTAAGATTATCCCAAGCAGCATTAAAGTTTTTAAATAAAATTCTTTTTAACCCGTTTTCATATACGACACTCGAAACAGTATCAATTCCCAATATGGGGAATAAAAATTCATCTCCAACCTTAAGATTCATATCAGCAATTAGATATTCTACATTTTTAATACCATCAAATAGGTAAAGTCTTGAAGAATCGTTGCTTTGTCTAATAAAAAATTTCGTTAAACCAATAAAATGACTATAATCTCTCCATTGTTGATTTACATTCATATAGGGAGGTTGAGGAGCAAAATTTATATCCCATAACTTCTTATAGATCATTTGATTAATTATGGTATCGCCGTAAGCATCAATTTCCTCCATCGTACATCCGTCCTGAGGTGAGTAGTATAACCATTTAGTTACTCCAGAATGGATAAATGATTTGTAAGTATCTTGTCCAAATGAGAACAAGGAAATTAGCAAACAAAACATGAGAATTAATTTAGTTTTCATAAGTTAGAGTTTATTTAGTTAGAATCATTCGTTTTGTATCAATAACTTTTCCATCGGCAATTAATGCGTATAAGTACATTCCTGCACTAAGTTCAGAGCCTTGAATTACTACATTTCCTTTTCCTCTTTCAATAACTGGGTA
>CAYXQZ010000102.1:2190-10375 GCA_964466415.1 uncultured Paludibacter sp. | reverse complement strand
GGCACCCATGGATTCTGAATTTCCAAACCATAAGCCATAATAGCAAAAATTGAAGTCAAAATCACAAACACAATAGCCACCACTTTGTACTGTTGTTTTAGATAAGCCATTGCACCGTCACGTACGTGTTTAGCAATTTTTTTCATTGTATCTGTTCCTTCACTCTCTTTAAGCATTTGCTTAAAAAAGTAATACGCGAAGCCCAGTGCGACAATGGACGCAATCGGGACTAAAAAGAAAATGTTATTCTCCATAAAATTTAAAAAATGAATAAATAGTTAATAAATTGATTTGATTTATATATTGTCGAAAGTCGTAGGTCGAAAGTCTAAAGTCCTTTAACTTCAGACATCTGACTTTCGTCTTTTGACTTTTGATTTTAAATATTTGACTTTCGTCTTTAGACTTCAGACATTTGACTTTAGACTTATTAGCTGGATATACTCTTTCAAAATTGCTAGCGAATAATCACCCGCATGTTGATTTACAAAACCAATAGCCGAAGTATGTGCTTCCTCATCGGCTGAGTCCGAAATAACGCGTACAACAACCAATGGAATGCCATAATCATCGCAAACTTGAGCCACTGCAGCCCCTTCCATTTCGGCACAAACTACTGAGGGTAAGTTTTTAATCAGTGCATTTTTCATATCGGTGCTCGAAATAAACAAATCGCCACTTGCAATATCGCCGGTCAACAATTTTGGATAAAGTATATTTTGTTCGCTCAATATTTTACGAAAATCTTTGTCGTTTTTCAGAAAATTATGAACAGCTCTTTTCATTATATCCACATTTTGTTGTGGAATTTCATACGAAGTTTTTCCTGTTAATGGAATCTCAAAACGACGCATAAGCGGACGTGCATCCATATCGTGCTGGAACAATCGTTGTGCAATTACAATATCACCCACATTCAAATCGTGCGAAATTGCTCCAGCTACCCCTGTAAAAACAATTCTGTCCACTTTGAATTCCAAAATCATATTGGTAGCAGTAGTAGCCGCAGCCACTTTACCCCAACGCGAAAAAACAGCCACAACATCTTGGTTATTGAGTTTTCCTTTATAGTAAATCCTGCTGCCACATTCCACAATTTCCTTGTCGGTAATAGCTGCAATAATTTTATCCATTTCTTCGGGCATAGCACCCATTATTCCTAATAACATAAATTAATTGTTTACTGCCCCCAACCCCTAAAGGGGAGCAAGAAGCTCATTAATTGAAACGAACATTTATTATAAGATGTCCCTATAAAGCCCCTTTAGGGGTTTGGGGCTCTTTATTTATATTTGTAATCCGCTGATATAATGTCGGATGCGAATAATGAAAAAACACATACAATGGATGTGGCATGAGATTACTTAACGATGTAGCCGACAACTTTTTTAATCCTGAAATTAACTGAGTTCCAAATCCATGTTTAGCAGCAAAATTATCGGCTTGGTATTCATATTTGCGCGAAAGCTGGTTAGTGGCCAAATCGAGCAACATGGATACAGGAGAATATATGATTCCAAATGCCAATACATTTAAATGAAAACTGGCCACTGACCCACCTAAAGCTTGAGCCAAAGCATCGCTCTTAAGTATTAAACCAAGCAAATAAAAAAGCAACAAAGTTGAAGGCAACGAAACCAACATGTTTTTGATTGTATGTTTATGCTTGTAATGACCAATTTCGTGTGCCAAAACTGATACAATTTCATCGGTGGTCATTTTATCCATCAACGTATCGTACAGTACAATACGCTTTTTAGGGCCAAAACCTGTAAAATAGGCATTCGCTTTGGTAGAGCGTTTTGAACCGTCGATTACAAAAATATTTTTAAGTTTAAAATCGACCTTTTGTGCAAATTTCTCAATTTCAGTACGCAATTCGCCTTCAGGAAGTGGTGTTTGTTTGTTGAAAAGAGGCACAATTAACTCAGAATAAAACATACTCATAAATAAGCTAAATACCGTAACTACACTCCAAGCAATAATCCAAAAATAACTTTCATATGCATTATAGATGGACATTATAGCATATAAAAGTCCTCCCCCAATAATTATTGTTAGTAAATATCCCTTCAATTTGTCGAAAATAAAAATTTTTGATGTAACTTTGTTGAATCCAAAGCGTTCTTCAATAACAAAGGTGTCGTACCAATCAAAAGGTATTGAAATTATATCATTTACAATAAAAATAATTCCAAAAAAAACCAACGAACGTATAGTTTCATTTGCTACAATAGGTTGAAGTGCATTATCGAGCCATCCAAAGCCACCAAATGCATACATACCAAGTGTAACTAAAAAACTGAATGTGGAACTTAACATTCCAAATTTTGTGTTTGTTCTGAAGTAATCTTGTTGTTGATTGTATTTTTCTGGATTGTAAATATCCGAAAGAATTTGAGGTATTTGAATTTTGGAATGCTTTATATTTAAGAGGGCTAAAAATCGTTCGAGGCCAAAGTCGGCTACGAGAATGATGATTATAGCATAAAAAAGATATTCGGACATGTTGAATTTAAAATAACCCTGATTTTTTCGAGCCACAAATATACATAAAAAGTTTAGATTAAAAAAAAAATAAAAAAATAATTGCTCAATAAACGCATAAGTGTGCTGTCAATTTATAACAAAGACATTCATTTTAGTTTTGATTTGATATTAAAACACGGCATATCTGAACTAATAATACTTTAAATATCAATATCCTATGAAATTATACACGGAAGTATACCTTATATTATTGTTAATGATTTTTTTAACTGATTATTTTTTGCATAAACAGTTGAAAAACCGCATACTTATTTACAAAATATTCAATTTTTCAATTTCTACCTTTTTTGTATTGGCATTCACTTGGATAAAATTGTTTTCAATGCACATAAACAATCATAAATTGACCTTAGTATTAATGTGGTTCAATTTGCTGTTTTTATGCATTTACATTCCAAAAATTATTGTGTTAATTTTCATTTTTCTTAAAAAGAAATTCAAGAATCAGCATATTGCATTAAACTCAGTACAGTATATGATTTTATCAGCCTTTATATTTATTGTTTTCTATAGTTCAATCATCACTCCATTTCAATACAAAATCATAAAAACGGAAGTTATTCTTCCAACTCTACCTTCATCATTTAACGATTATAAAATAGTTCAACTATCTGACATTCATCTAGGTAGCAAGCCTTTCAATACAGTTTTTTATAAAAAAATGGTTGAATTGATAAATAATGAAAATGCCGATTTGGTTGTTTTTACAGGCGATATGGTCAATAATTTTGCTGAGGAAATGACTGGATATGAGGATATTTTCAAACAAATTAAGGCAACAAACAAGTATGCAATTTTAGGAAATCACGATTATGGTGACTATTCAATTTGGGAAACGGAGCAAGCTAAAGCCAAAAATCTGAATAACATAAAATCAAATTTCGCAGCTTTCGGATTCAAATTATTACTCAACGAACATGTTTTTCTGCATGCAAAAAAGGATAGTTTTGCACTTATTGGAGTTGAAAACTACTATAAAAATCCTGTAAAAAATTATGCCAAACTGGATAAAGCGCTTGCAGGAATTAAAAAAACCACATTTCAGCTTTTGCTCACGCACACTCCAGTACATTGGGAAAAAGAAGTTTTAAAGCATAAGGAAGTAAAATTAACACTATCGGGGCACACGCACGCAGCACAAATGGGAGCTGAAATTTTAGGAAAAGTACTTTCGCCAGCCGTATTTATGTATAAGCAATTCAACGGACTTTACACCATAGACGAGCAAAATCTGTACGTATCGAGAGGTATTGGTTATATCGGACTTCCAATTTTGATTGGACTAAACCCCGAAATAAGTGTTATCACGCTAAAGTCAAAATAAATACTTTAAAACATACCCATGCAGCTATTCATACGATATATAAAATTCGCATTTCTACTTTCCATTCATTTTATTACATTTTCATGCGTCGAAAAACCGAGTAACACCATTCGGATTGGATTATTACAAGGACCTACTGCAATTAGCTTTGCATACATGATGGCTAATCCGCCTATTATTGAAGGTAAACAAGTGGAATTTATAGTTAAAAGCGACCCACAGCAAATTCAGGCTTTGATGATGCAAAATGAAGTGGAATTTGCTGTTTTACCAACCGTTATGGCAGCAAACTTATACAATAAAGGCTTGAATTACAGCATGGTTGCTTGTCCAATTTGGGGAACTCTTTACATTCTTAGCAATAATCCAAACTCATTAACAACAAATGACTTATCGAACAAAACAATATCCGTTTTCGGACAAGGAGCCACTCCGGATGTGCTTTTACAAGAATTCAAACAATCAAAAAACATTCTCAATCTTAAATTAGATTATAGTTTTTCAACCAATAACGATGTGGCTATGGCATTACTACATGGAAAAATTGAAAATGCTGTTATCTCGGAACCTTTGGTGAGTACTTTACTTCTGAAAAACCCAAAAATCCATGTCATTTCAAAATTAGATTTTCAAGAATACTTAGGTAAATCGGACAAAGATATTTTTGTGCAAACAGCATTTGTTGTAAACAAAAAATTTGCCAAGGACTATCCAAACACCATGCATACAATAAGCAAGGCTTATGCTGAAAGTTGCAATTATGTGAATATTGAACCCGAAAAAACAGCAGACATACTTATAAATCAAAAATTATTAACCGACAAAAAGACCGCGTTAACCTCTTTGCCATTTTGCAATATTCAATACGTAGCATCATTTGCCATTGAACAGGAAATCAACAAATATCTATTGCATTTCTATACTTTTAATCCAAATTCAATTGGGAATAAAATGCCTGATCGTGGATTTATTTTTCAAACACAATAAGCCATGATTAAAAAAAACGCACCTGTCATTTTATCTATATTATTCCTATTAATTACCTGGCAAATAATTGCTTATACAGTAAATTACCCAGCTATTTTTCCATCGGTTATCGAATTGCTTACAAACAGCATTCAACTTTTAGCGAATCAGTTTTTTTACGAGTCGTTAGCAGCAACTATTCTACGCGGATTATTGGGATTTCTACTTTCGTATTTAGTTGCAATGACATTAGCTACTGTAGCATCACGAAATTCATTTTTTAAACAATTTCTTCAACCAATCGTAGTAACTTTCCGATCCATACCTGTTATTTCGGTTGTTTTAGTCGCTCTTTTATGGTTTTCACCTCCAATATTGCCTGTTTTTATTGCATTTTTAACCATGTTTCCTATTTTATATCAGTCAATATTAAGTGGCTTTAATGAGGTAGATACCAAGTTAATTGAAATGTCAACGCTCTATGGCAAAACAAAATGGTTTACTTTTAAGCATATTATGTTACCAGCATCAAAAATGCAAATTTTTGGTGGCATAAGCACTGCAACTGGATTTGGATGGCGTGCCATAATTATTGGCGAAGCCCTTGCGCAACCAATAAGTGGAATTGGCACAGGAATGAAATTGGCGCAGGTCTATCTGAATGTTTCTGAGCTATTTGCTTGGACATTAATGGCAATTACTATCAGCTACATTTTCGATAAAATAGTTTGGAGAGTTGCAAGATTTACGCATAAATATAAGTATCGCACAGTAAATCTACATAAATATACCAACAATATTAATAACGGTATAAAAACAGTGGAGTTTTCAACTATCACTAAAAGTTTTGATTCTAAAATGATAGTTGAAAAAATGAACTATCAATTCAATTCCAATAAAGTTTACTTATTAAAAGCACCTTCGGGCAAGGGAAAATCAACATTATTAATGCTGGCTTCGGGCTTAATACATGCAGATAAAGGGAATGTAAATTACACGAATATCCATTCAAAAGCATATTCGTTTCAGGATCATCGCATGTGTGGATGGCTAAAAATTATTGACAATATAAATTATCCCCTGTCAAAAAAACAACTTTCGAATTCAAATTATTATGAATTATGCCACGAAGTAATTAGCAAACTCGAAATTAGCGATTTGCTTAACAAATACCCTAACGAATTAAGTGGTGGCGAACTACAACGGGTAACATTGGCTAGAGCCTTGGTTGCACAATCGGATTTACTTTTGCTCGATGAGCCTCTAAACGGCTTAGATGCCGCATTGAAAACACGTATAATGAAATATATTGGAGAGTACATTATTGCCCATAAACCACTGGTTATGTGGGCAACACACGAAGAAATCAAACTTGAGGGAATTGAATTAGTTGACTATAGTTTTTAGTTGTAAATTCGTGATCCAAAAATTGAACTTCCAATTCGAACCATTGTACTTCCACATTCTATGGCTATTGAAAAGTCATCGGACATACCCATCGAAAGTTGGTCAAATGATTTGTTTTCTACAAAATAATCCGATTTTAATTTTTCAAAAATGCTTTTCAACTGTTTAAATTCGGACTCAATAATATTTTTGTCCGAACTAAAAGTTGCCATTCCCATCAAACCACAAATTTGGATATTGGGGTAATTCTTTATTCTGTTATTTTGGCAAAAGTCAAGCAATTCCGTTTCGTCGAAACCAAACTTTGTTTCTTCGGTAGCAATATGAACTTGAAGCAAACAGTTTACAATTCGTCCTACTTTATGGGCTTGTTTATCAATTTCGGCCAGCAACTTTTCGGAATCAACACCATGAATCAAACTCACATAAGGAACAATGTATTTCACTTTGTTCGATTGCAAATGTCCGATAAAATGCCATTCAATATCCTTAGGTAAGCGTTCGTACTTACCAGTCATTTCCTGTACCTTACTCTCACCAAAAACACGTTCACCTACATTATATGCCTCAATTATAGCATCATCGGGATGAAATTTCGACACACAAACTAATTTAATTTGCTGTGGAATCTGCTTCCGAATATTAACTATATTTGATGCAATTGACATTTATTCCGATTTTTCAAATTTATAAACATCCATAATAGCTGTTTCGGTTATCGAAGCAACTTCAAAATCGGCCATAGTGCCTTTCATACCCTCGAGTAATCCTGCCAAAGCATCTTTCATATCCGATGCTTGTACCATCATGGTATTTCCTGTACGTTTTTCAACTCCCTTTTCCTCGTCAATAGTTATGAAATTAACCCTTGAACGATACCATTTATCGCCATTTTCGTTGAAAAACATTTCGTTAATCTTGGTACGTTTAATGTTTGCAACTTGAAATTCGCCACTGATAAATGGTTTCATCTCTTCAATTATACGCGCTTCAGCTTCGGTAAACGACAATGCATCAACTAAATATCCCTGACTTACTTTTACAATATTGCCATCGTCGGCAGTTTTTTCATATTTCACTTTACATTCGAACCAAGTGTGCATAATTTTATTTGATTTTAAGTTTTATCTAGCCTAATAATTTAAATATCAGAAAGATATATATTTATTTATGGTATTTTTTTGTAACACAAAGATAACATCTTTTTCGGGATAGCTTGCTTTATAAACAAAAAAATATCGGATTACTCTACAAAAGAATAATCCGATAAGTAAGTTTTAATATCTACATTAGCGAGCTGCTAACTGATACATGTATGAAGTTGAAATAAATTTGATTTCCATATTAATAATCTTATCATGCTCGATATAGGCAACAACAAAACACTTCTTTTGGTTTGGACAAGTGGAACTTAAACGCATCAATTTTCCGTTATTGTATGGAGTTTCGCTTAGTAATGTCAAATCGAAACAATAATCGGGAATATTCGAAACTAGAAGTTTATGATTTTGCAAATCCATTACTACATCTACATTTGCTTCCTTTGCCTCTCCATAAGGATACGCATCACTACGTGTAGCAATTTTTATTGCTTTTGCATTATAAATCTGAGCATTTGCAGCTTCAACAATTATTATTGTAAGAATAAATAAAATACTTGACTTCATAATACTTGATTTTGAATAAATAAATTATCGTAAATCAAGCAAATCAAATCTTATTCCACTTTACAATATACTGAATATCTGGCATATACATTATTTACAATTCTTCAAAAACGAACAACAGTTCGATTTCGAATAATTGATTTCGAAGACATGTTTTACATTATTCTAACAAAAACGGCTTCACAATTAGTGCGAAGCCGTTTCTCTTTTCTTGTTCCCCTTCAGTGGTTAGGGGTTTACTTATTCTTTTCCACCCAAACTCTCGCATTTA
>CAYXQZ010000102.1:0-2090 GCA_964466415.1 uncultured Paludibacter sp. | reverse complement strand
TTACAAATACCTAGACTTAAGGTATCGGTGCGTTTGTAGAAATTATCCAGCGACAGTTTTGCTTTTTCATTATATAGGAAACCTCCTGCCCAACCTTTGGCCGAACCTAAAACATCCGAGTTTGAGAATCCACCACAGAAAACAATCATATTTACATCTTCCAATGTTTCGCGACCTGTTGCTAAGTCGGTCATGTGCACATCTTTTACATCAAAACCGGCTAGATACAAGGCGTAAGCCATTTCTCGCTCGCCATTTGTTCCTTTTTCGCGAATGATAGCTGCTTTTATGCCACTTGGTTTGCGATCAGGCGATATGTCGAATTGCGATAATTTTCCTTTAAACGAAGTATTGAACGCAAATTCCAAAGATTGGTTTTTATAATTGTTGTAACGCGATTGAGCACAAATTTCACCGCTTTGTTTGCGGTCGAGCAAATACGAAGGCTTAAACCACAAATCGCGTAAATCATTTATGGAGAATGAATAAGCTTCTTTTTTGCGGTTGATTTCCAAACGGCGTTCAGCTATTGGCGTAGCAATACGTGCAAATCCAACACCATTGTCAACAAGTATTTTCTCAACAGCTTTGCGGTCTTTTACCTGAATCAATACACCCGGATTCTCGGCAAAAAGCATGGTTACCAATGAATTTTCAGCAATATAATCCAAGTTCACATTCAAACCACCTTTTGAATTTGCAAAACACATTTCGAGCAATGCGGTTATCAAACCACCTTCCGAAATATCGTGACCAGCCAAAATAAGACGGCTGTTAATCATTTCCTGAATGCTATCGAAAGCAGCTTTAAAATATTCTGCATCTTTCACGGTAGGAACATCATCGCCAATTTTGTTTAGCGTTTGTGCCAATACCGAACCACCGAGTTTGTGACTATCAAAAGAGAAATCAATATAATAAATAGCTGATTTTTCGTCGTTTACCAATACTGGTGAAACTACTTTTTTCACATCCGATACTTCAGCACCAGCCGAAATAATCACTGTTCCGGGCGAAAATACTTTATCGTTACCGTATTTCTGAGTCATCGAAAGTGAGTCTTTTCCTGTAGGGATATTGATTCCCAACGAACAGGCAAAGTCCGAACAAGCTTCAACAGCTTTGTACAAACGGGCATCTTCACCCGGATTTTTACATGGCCACATCCAGTTTGCGCTTAGCGAAACGCTATCCAAACCATCGGTCAATGGTGCCCACACAATATTTGTCAATGCTTCGGCAATAGCCATTACAGAACCAGCTTCCGAATCGGCCATAGCTACCATCGGTGCGTGTCCGATAGAAGTGGCAATACCAACTGTTCCGCGGAAATCCAACGCCACCACACCCAAGTCATTCAGCGGTAATTGAATTTCACCGGCACATTGCTGACGAGCGATTTTACCTGTTACCGAGCGGTCCACTTTGTTTGTCAACCAATCTTTACAAGCTACAGATTCCACTTGTAAAACATTTTCGATATAGCTTTGCAGTTTATCTTCCGAAATTTCGGGAGCTGCATAATGTTCTTCTATGGTGTTGTCGGTAATCACCATACGAGGTGGTTTTCCGAACATATCTTCTAAAGCCAAATCAATTGGATTGACCACCTTGCCCCCCAACCCCCTGAAGGGGGAGTTATTCGAGCGCAACTCAAGTTTTATTGTATCAAGGACATTCTCAATTTTTCCTAATACTTCTTCGTTTGTAAAGCGAATTACTTTGAATCCATATTCCTCAAAGAGTTGAGTTCTTAATTTATCATATTCAATTACTTCTGGCTCGTTATGATAACCTCCGTCTACTTCAATAACTAATTTATTATGTAAACAAACATAATCAGCAATACAATCACCAATTATATGTTGTCTTCTGAATTTATAATTATCAAGATGTTTTCCCTTCAATTGTTCCCAAAGAAATTCTTCTGCTGGAGTTGGATTGTGTCTATTCTTTACGGCTAATTCTTTTAAACGGGTATATAGTGTTGGATAAGCCGTTTGCATACCGACTCTCTGTTCCCCCTTTAGGGGGTTAGGGGGCAGCGGCATTTCAAATGTCAATCTCATATCCCCTGTAGTTTCACCAAC
>CAYXQZ010000101.1:8440-10390 GCA_964466415.1 uncultured Paludibacter sp. | reverse complement strand
TTGGTTTCATGTGGCCAAAATTACACACCTAAACCTTATGGTTATTTCAGGGTGTATTTGCCAGCGCATGAATATGTGCCGTTCGAGAGTGAAATGCCTTTTCGATTCGAAAACTCAAATATTGCTACCATAAACAAGCGCAGTGAGCCACACGAGAAGTTTTGGTTCGACCTCCAATATCCACAGTTTAATGCTACAGTGCATGTGAGTTACAAAAGTATTAACGGTAATTTTCGTAGCCTGACTGAGGATGCCCGCCGATTTGTGTACAAACATAGTGTAAAAGCGGATAATATTGCCGAAACGGCATTTAACAACGATGCCAAACATGTTCATGGTATATTGTACGACTTGAAAGGGAATACGGCTTCGAATTTGCAATTTACACTCACCGACAGCACGCGCCATTTTTTGCGTGGTGCACTGTATTTCGACAATGTGCCTAACAAAGATTCAATTGCTCCAATAGCCAATTATATTCGTGCTGATATGGTAAGGTTGATGGAAAGTTTTGAGTGGAAAAAATGATTCACAGCAATTTACATACTCATGGAGCCGCAATTCTGATTTGGGAAGTTACCGAAACAGAGTCTGAATTAATAGCTTTACTCTCAAATTTTGATACATATAAATCGGAATATGAGCAACTTAAAACAGAAAAACGCAAGTTGGAGTTTTTGGCTGCTCGGGTAGCTTTAAATGTACTTGCTGCTACCGAAATCAATATTCAGTATACTCCCGAAGGCAAGCCATTTTGTGCCAGTGCTAAGTTGCAAATCAGCATTTCGCATAGTGGGAGGTGGATAGCAGTAATGACACATCCTTCGAAAGTGGTAGGAATTGATATAGAACTACCAACTGATAAATTTAGAAAACTGTACCAACGATTTTTGAATAAAAACGAGCAAGATACACTGTATGATGCCAACGATTTACGAAAGGTACAATTGGCATGGTCGGCCAAAGAGGCATTGTATAAAATTATTGGGATACAAGCAGTTAACTTCGACAAACAACTCGAAGTTCTAGATTTCGAAATCAACAATTCAGGTAACTTTATAGGAATTCATACAGTTAGCAATAAAAAATATACCCTACATTATGCTATAAATGATTCATTTAACTTGGTTTTTTGTTTGGCTTGAAAACTGTTTTATATTCTTTTGTGCTCTTATGTGTTCTTTTGTGGTTTAAAAATTCTTTTGGTATAGTGAATAAAAATGAAAACAGAAATATACGCCTCCATACTTCAAAATATAGCTAATGGCAAAAAAATGCTGGCTGTACTTATCGATCCCGATAAATGTACCAACGAGCATTTGCAAAAGCTTTTACCATTACTCAAAATGCACACACCCAATTTTATTTTCGTGGGTGGCAGCCAACTGAAAATCTCGTTTTCCAATTTAATTGAAACATTTAAAAAGGAGCTAAATATTCCAGTAGTGCTTTTTCCGGGCGATGTAACGCAGTTTTCGCCTAATGCCGATGCGCTGCTTTTCATTTCGCTTATTTCAGGCCGAAATGCCGAATACCTTATCAGTCAGCATGTAAATGCAGCCATTCCCATTAAAAAATCAGGTCTCGAAGTTATTCCAACAGGCTATATATTAATTGATGGTGCTAAAAAAAGTGCGGTGGAATATATCTCAAACACGCAACCTATTCCGCGCGACAAAAACGACATTGCATTAGCAACTGCCCTTGCTGGTGAACTACTCGGCATGAAAGCTATTTACTTGGAGGCTGGAAGTGGTGCAACTATGCCTGTTCCCCTTGAAATGATTCAACATGTAAAAGCGCAAATCAGTGTCCCTTTAATTGTAGGAGGCGGCATTAAAAACATCACACAACTCCAAGCTGCCTACCGTGCCGGAGCCGATTTGGTAGTTATTGGCAATGTACTCGAAACAGAACCGGCGAAAATTGAAGAGTTTTTGAAGAATTAAA
>CAYXQZ010000101.1:3463-8340 GCA_964466415.1 uncultured Paludibacter sp. | reverse complement strand
TTATTTCAAAATCTACGTAAACCGGCAAATGGTCGGCAAATCCCGCCTGATACTTCATGCCATTGTAAGTACGAAAAGGTTGTTTTCCCAGAAACTTTTCGTCGTTGACCAACAAAAAATCGGCCTCAAAAACACTTGCTTCGCGGCATTTGAATGTATTGTTGAGTAGTAAATTTCCCGAAACCACAATCTGGTCCAATGCACCCCATTCACCTTCGTGCTTATGCGAACCTTTACCTGCTAAATGTATGGGAAACATTAAGTTATACAGTTGCTTGGTTGCAAAAGGCATTTCTGGTTTGGCAGCACCAAGTACATCCTGCATACTTTTATTAGTTGGGTAATCGTTAAAATCACCCATTATCAATATATTCGATTTTGTATTGGAGGCAAATAAACTATCCACTTTTTGTCGTACAACTGATGCTACAAAGTTACGCTTTTCTTCCGATTCGAGCTCTCCACCCAAGCGCGATGGAAAATGGCACACAAAAACATGCAAGGTGTCGCCTGTGGGTACTGTGCCATTCACATAAAGTAAATCGCGCGTGCGACTACTACTCTGCGGAAAATGTATACTTATGGCTTGTTTTACGAGTGGTTTAAATGCTGAAGGTTGATACAAAAGCGCCACATCAACTCCTCGTGCATCCGGCGATTCGAAATGTACAAAGCGATATTTCATGCTTTTCAGACCAGAATAACGTGTTAAATCCCATAGACATTTTTCGGATTCCACCTCACACAAACCCACCAATGCAGGCGGGTCCCAACCGCCAATGGCAGCTATCACTTTGGATATATTGGCTTGTTTGCGATTGTATTTTTCGTAATTCCAACCGCGCATGCCACCTGGCAAATACTCCGAATCGTTGGTCAGACTATCATCCACACAGTCGAATAAATTTTCTACATTATAGCACATCACTTTCCAAATGGTTTTCTCCATTTGTTGTGAATAACTAATTGATGCTATTAATAAGCAAGTTAAAAGCGTTAGCTTTCTTGTAATTACGTTCATCAAAGACTGTTAATTATCTTTTCGTAAGCACCTTTGGTTTTTAGTATTTCGATGGCTTTAAGGAGCGATTCGTTTTCGCTATCAATAATTTGATAATATTCATTTACTTCCCACAAATCGCGAGCAACCAGGGCTTTGAGTTGAAGTTTAATAAGATTTTTGGATGTTTCAAATTGCGTAGAATCAACTACAATTTTATCTTTTTCGGCCAGTTGTTTCAATTTATCAAGAAGCTCATCGCTTATTTCGAACGATTTTTTGAATTTCTCAAAATTGCTATATTTCTTTTTTAAATCAGCTCTGTTTTTATCAATATATTGCACGGCTACTTTATTAACAAGCCCTTGAGCCACTACTTTACGATGAAAATCGGTATAACGTGTAGTATCAATTGGCACAAAAATATCTGGCATAATGCCACCGCCACCGTAAACTGTACGTTTCAAAAGCAAAGTTTGATAACGTAGCGAATCAGGTAAATGAATGCTATCGGCATGTAAAAACTCACCATGTTTGTAGCGGTCCATCAAGTCTTTTTCATATTTCTCAACGCCATCTTTGTACGATTTCTGAATGCATCGTCCAGTTGGAGTGTAATATCGAGCAGTAGTGAGGCGTAGCATTGACCCATCAACCAATGGCAATTGGCGCTGCACAAGTCCTTTACCAAATGTTCTACGACCAATAATTATTCCGCGGTCCCAATCCTGAACTGCACCCGATACAATTTCGCTAGCCGAAGCCGAATATTCATCCACCAACACAATTAGCTTTCCTGTTTCAAAACGCCCCAAAGCAGTGGACTCCATAACACTTTTGGGTTGATTCAGCCCCTGTGTATAAACTATTAGTTTGTTTTTGCTTAAAAACTCATCGGCCAATTGATGGGCAGCGTTCAAATAACCGCCACCATTGCCTTGCAGACTTAGCACCAAGTGTTTCATGCCTGCTTTTTGGAGTTTGGTAAACGCTTTCTGAAACTCATCGTTGGTAGTGCTGCCAAAATTATTTATTTTTATATAGCCAATGTCAGAGCCTATCATATACGTGGCATCAACACTGTAAATTGGTATTTTATCTCTAATGATTTTAAAAGTAAGTAGATCCGTTTTTCCTCCACGTTTGATTTTAACGGTAACTTCTGTTCCTTTTTGCCCCCGTAAGCGTTTCATTATATCCGAGTTTTGCATTTTTACACCAGCAATCAGTTCATCGCCTATGTAAATTATACGGTCGCCAGCCAATACGCCCACTTTTTCGGCAGGTGCACCCGCTATGGTTTGCACTACCAACAGTGTATCTTCCAATAGTTGAAACTGAATGCCTACACCTTCGAAACTACCTTCGAGTGGTTCGTTTACACGGTCAACTTCTTCTTTCGAAATATAAGATGAATGTGGATCCAACTCTTTAAGCATAGCCTGAATAGCCGACTCTACCATTTTTTTATCATTAATGGTGTCAACATAAAGCGATGAAATTGCCGAGAGGGCATTGCTCAGTTTTCGTTGCTGTAAAGCCGATACACCTTGCGCTTGAAGTGAAAACACTATAATTGAGATACAGAAAAATAGGGCGAATTTTTTCATTTGGATAAATTTTTTACAAATAATAATGAACTTGCAAATTTATATAAAAAAAGTTTCGAAGATTATTTTGTTTTGATTTTAAAACAAAAGGTGGTAGTTTATTAACAAACATACAGCTTTAAAAGTCGGCATGCTGCATTTAATTCGTCAATATTGCAGTTTTTAAGGGTTGCTATTGTGCGGTAAATAGTTTCTATTGGGACATCCTCGTGCATGTCAGTTTCAATACACAGTTTATCAATAGGTGTTATTTCAATACTTGCAGGGTTGTGTTTACTGCCATAAGATAGTGCAAAACCGTGATTGAGAAGTTGGCTTGCCATTTCGGGCTTGCCTCTAAAACCGTGTAAAATCCAATTTTGGGTTGGATTATAACGTTTACGGAGTAGTATAATTTCGTTGAATGAGGCTACGCAGTGTATGATAACTGGTTTTTCGTATTTTTCGGAAAGTAAAACTTGTCGTTCGAAAAAATAACCTTGCTCTTTGAACGATGCCTTGGCGTTTCTATCAAAGCCACATTCGCCAATAGCTTTAAACTTGTCATTTGCAAGCAGTTTTTCAAAAATGTCAAAAGCCGAAGGATCGGTATTATGAACTTCCCAAGGATGAATGCCAGTAGAAAAAAATGTGTCGGGATGTGATTTCGAAAATGACTCAACTTCACTCAATGGCACATCAACAACAGCAAATGGATTGTTGCTTAACTGATTGTGCGTATGTGCGTCGATGTAAAAAATTAGGCTTTTATTTTTTTGTTTGTAATAATGTGTGTAGCAAACCCTACTACCATCAATGCTCCTGCCGACATCAAATAATTATTTGAATTAGAAGCAGTAAAGAAATAAACCGATAGAATAATTACGCCAATTAACATCAAAATAGGACCTAAATTTACTAATAAGCTTTTCATTGTAAAATATATTTTTTTAATTAGTTTTCAATACCTTATGTAAGGCAATAAATCAATAGCCTTGCTCACGGACTACAAATTAAATGCTTTTTTGTCAACTAATCAAATAATTTGAAATATTATTTATTTTTTTAAGTATTTTGAACTCAACAAATCAACTACAAGCGTTCAACATTCAGCAAATTTACCAAGTGGTTTGTAATTTTTTTGTACATTTGCAAATTGAATGAATGTATTTATGGTTTGGGGTTAACAAACAGATAAATACTTGAATTCAGCTAAAAATTGTCTAAGTTATGAAGATAGTACTAGTAGGAACTGCTTACCCATTTAGAGGTGGATTGGCTGCATACAATGAGCGTTTAGCGCGTCAATATGCAAGCGAAGGAAATGATGTTGAGATTGTTACGTTTACCGTTCAGTATCCAAAAATATTATTTCCGGGTAAAACTCAGTTTTCTGATGAAGTTCAACCAACGGATTTGAAAATTACCCGATTGATAAATTCGATGAATCCATTTTCATGGATAAAGGCGGGACGTGAGATTAAAAAGAAAAATGCTGACAAAGTAATTTTTTGTTATTGGATGGCATTTATGGCTCCTTGTTTTGGTACAATAGCTCGTATGGTTCGTTCCAAAAACACAAAAAACATTGCCCTTATTCACAATATGATACCACACGAACCAACCATTTTGGATAAATTGCTTCCAGGTTATTTTGTGAGTGCAATGGATGCTTTCGTGGCTATGGCCGATTCTGTTGTGGCTGATATCAAGCAATTTGATAAAACCGACAAGCCTATTGTTGTTTCGCCACACCCAATTTACGACCACTACGGCAATCAGCTCGAAAAAGCAAATGCTGCCATGCGACTTGGGTTGCACGAAAAAATTTCGTATATCCTGTTTTTTGGATTTATACGCGAGTACAAAGGTTTGGATTTATTGCTCGAAGCGTTTGCTGATAAACGCTTGCGCGAGTTTCCACTAAAATTGATTGTGGCAGGTGAGTTTTACGAAGATCCTGAGCCATATTTGCATTTGATTGCAAAATTAAAATTGGAAAGTCATGTAGAGCTACGTACACTTTTTATTCCGGATAGCGAAGTACGTAATTATTTTAGTATTGCCGATATGGTGGCGCAACCCTACCGCTCAGCTACTCAAAGTGGTGTGAGTCAAATTGCGTATCATTTCGAAAAACCAATGTTAGTTACCAATGTAGGTGGATTGGCCGAGATAGTGCCACATGGCAAAGTAGGATATGTAGTTGATGTAGAGCCTATTTCGATAGCAAATGCGTTGTTCGATTTTTTTACCAACAAGCGTTCCGAAGAGTTTATTGCAAATAT
>CAYXQZ010000101.1:0-3363 GCA_964466415.1 uncultured Paludibacter sp. | reverse complement strand
GTTATTAGCTTCGCGTTATTAAGTGTTATTAGCTACGCGTTATTAATAGTAATTAAAATAACACGAAGTAAATAACGTGCGAAGCACAAATAACGCCCGCAGGGCAAAATAACGCGAAGCTATTAACGCCCACAGGGCCAAATAACACAAAAAAAGAATGGCAAACGATATAGTAGAAACTCCCCTAATGAAGCAATATTTTGAAATCAAGGCGAAACACCCTGATGCGATATTGCTTTTCCGTTGTGGTGATTTTTACGAAACTTTCTCTACCGATGCTATTGAAGCATCAGAAATTTTAGGAATTACACTTACACGGCGTGCAAATGGGTCGGCTCGAACAGTTGAGTTGGCTGGTTTTCCGCATCATGCGCTGGATACGTATTTGCCTAAATTGGTTCGTGCAGGTAAGCGCGTGGCTATTTGCGATCAGCTCGAAGATCCCAAACTGACCAAAAAATTGGTGAAACGTGGTGTGACTGAGTTGGTAACACCCGGTGTTTCGTATAGCGATACTACGCTAAATCACAAGGAAAATAATTTTTTGGCAAGCGTATATCTCAATAAAACACGTGTTGGTGTTGCATTTTTGGATATTTCTACGGGTGAGTTTTTGGTGGCCGAAGGCACAAGCGAGTATGTTGATAAATTACTCAATAGTTTTAGCCCAAAAGAAGTTTTGTTCGACCGCTCGAAGCGCAAAGATTTTGAAAGTCAGTTCGGTACCAAATTTTTTACGTATGCATTGGAAGATTGGGCTTACACACCCGAATCGGCTAACGAACGCCTGCTGAAACACTTCGAAACAAAAAATCTCAAAGGTTTTGGTGTTGATAATCTTACAAATGGCATTGTTGCGGCTGGTTCTATACTTCATTATTTAGATTTGACACACCACCAGCAAACAGGTCATATTACGCAATTGGCTCGAATTGAGGAGGATCGTTATGTTTGGCTCGATCGATTTACAGTTCGCAATTTAGAACTGTATGGTTCTATAAACGAAGGCGCTAAAACCTTGGTCGATATTTTGGATAAAACCATTAGCCCCATGGGTGCTCGCTTGCTCAAACGTTGGATTGCTTTTCCGCTCAAAGATGTAAAGCCAATTAATGAACGATTGAGTGTAGTGGAGTTTTTCTTTAAAAATCCTGCGCTGAAAGAGATTTTGGAACAAAACATAGCTTTGATTGGTGACCTTGAACGCATAATATCAAAAGTAGCTGTTGGCCGCATTAATCCGCGCGAAGTAGTACAGCTTAAAGTGGCCTTGAAAGCCATTGAACCAATAAAACAAGCTTGTGCCGAAACGGATAATGTTACTTTACAAAAAATTGCCGACCAGCTAAATGCTTGCCATATTATTTCGGAAAAAATTGAAAAAGAAGTAAATAACGACCCGCCCATTTTGTTGCATCGTGGCGGCATATTGCGTTACGGTATTGATCCTGATTTGGATGAGTTGCGCACCTTGGCACATTCGGGAAAAGAGTATTTACAACGCGTTCAGGAACGCGAAAGTGAAGCTACAGGCATCCCTAGTTTGAAAATTCACTTCAACAATGTGTTTGGATATTATATCGAAGTTCGGAATACGCACAAAGACAAAGTACCCGAAACTTGGATACGCAAGCAAACACTCGTTAATGCCGAACGTTATATTACGCAAGAACTCAAGGAATACGAAGAAAAAATTTTGGGTGCCGAAGAAAAAATTTTGGCTATCGAAACACGTCTTTTCAACGAATTGGTGATTGCCTTGAGCGATTATATTACAGCTATACAGTTGAATTCGAATTTAATAGCGCAATTAGATTGTTTGTTGTCGTTTACCAAAGTATCGGCCGAAAACAAATATGTGCGCCCCGAAGTGGTGGACAATGATGTGTTGGACATAAAACAAGGTCGCCATCCTGTTATCGAAAAGCAGCTTCCCGTGGGCGAAACTTATATTGCCAATGATGTATTTTTGGATAACGAAACGCAACAAATTATTATTATTACCGGACCAAACATGGCTGGTAAATCGGCATTGCTCCGCCAAACAGCACTCATTACACTTATGGCGCAAATCGGTTGTTTTGTGCCCGTGCAAAGTGCCCGCATTGGTGTGGTCGATAAAATTTTTACCCGTGTAGGTGCCAGCGATAATATTTCGCAAGGCGAATCTACGTTTATGGTGGAGATGAACGAAGCCGCCAGCATTTTGAATAATCTCTCGAATCGTAGTCTGATTTTGTTCGATGAATTGGGACGTGGCACAAGTACTTATGATGGTATTTCTATTGCTTGGGCTATTGTGGAGTACATTCATGAGCACCCGAGTTGCAAGGCCAAAACGCTTTTTGCAACACATTATCACGAATTGAATGAGATGGAAAAATCCTTTAACCGCATAAAAAATTACAATGTTTCGGTAAAGGAAGTGGATAAAAAAGTGATTTTTCTGCGTAAGTTAGTACGTGGCGGTAGCGAACACAGTTTTGGTATTCATGTGGCCAAAATGGCTGGTATGCCACAAAGCATTGTAAAGCGCTCCGAACAAATACTCAAGGACCTCGAAGCCGACAACCGACAAGCAACCGTTTCGAAACCAATAGGCTCCATTGCCGAACACCGTGAAGGGATGCAATTAAGCTTTTTCCAGTTGGACGATCCCGTATTAGAACAAATACGTGATGAAATAAAAAATCTGGATATCAACAACTTAACTCCTGTTGAGGCTTTGAATAAATTGAATGATATTAAACGGATTATAAAGGGGAAATAATTTAGCAAAAGTGCTCCAATTTTAACCATTCAAAAAACTCCTGATTCAAACACTAAATCAGGAGTTTTTTTAGGCTGTGCTGTCCTATTTTGTATTACAAATTGATTTTTTTTGAATCGTATTTGTTTCAGTTTTGTGTTTATTGCAAGTTAATCCTTTCTGAATAATAGCTTGTTTCGTTTTAGGTTCTCATAATTAGAGTTTTAACTGCTTTAGGGTTGTTTAAAAGTTAATCATTTTGTAATATCGCTTATTTATCAATGCGTTAAATATCATAATTAATGTTAAACTCGTTGATTTGGTTTAATATTATAGCTATATTTGCAAGCTATTCATTTTTAATTAATTACATCTGAATAATTATGCTTTTTTTGTAGCAATTATTGCTACATAGTTTTAACTAAAAGAACTTATAAAATTTAAACTTAATCAAGCTGTTTGAACCTAATGTCAAATCAAGTTGTTATACTTGTTGAACTGTATTAGTTTTTCAACATTTCATATTAAAAAATTATGAAAACATTTTACACAAATTTAAAATTTTGCTTGCTTGCTTTTTCTTTTATTGGAATAAGCACAGCTTCGCTTTTTGC
>CAYXQZ010000100.1:3718-10429 GCA_964466415.1 uncultured Paludibacter sp. | reverse complement strand
TTTTTACTCATTTTTTATGCTAAAAAACATGTTTTTGATGTAATTAGGCTGATTAGAAGAACATTGAATGTTGAAAATAATTTTATTAAATCTATTAGCACTATAGAAAGAACGATACATTTTCAGTAATAAAAATAACTTTTATTTGTAACATTCGAAATATATAGGCTGCAAAATTGAATAATAATCAATGATTGATTCATTATTTTATCGGAAAATACTTTATAAATTAAAATACTAATCTGTTTTTTCATCAAAAAGCACAGAATAACACTTTAAAAAATTATCTTTGTATTTGAAATTTATTAAATAAAATGTTCGATACAATATATAAAGGTATTTTAGTTGGGTTATTTATTTCGGTACCACTTGGTCCTATTGGTATGCTATGTATACAGCGCACATTAAATAGAGGCCAAAAACATGGTATTGCTACAGGGCTAGGAGCAACTACTTCAGATTTACTATATACTATTGTATCGTTATATTTTTTAAGTTTCGTTCTTGACTTTATAGAGCAATACCGATTTTGGATACAGTTTTCGGGTAGTCTGATTTTAATTTCATTTGGTTTTTTTATTTTCAAAAGCCATCCATCGGCACAACCCAAGCCTTACGAAACACGACAATTTAGTTTATTGGGTGATTTTATAACCTCATTTGGTCTTACTCTTTCGAATCCGTTAGTGCTTTTTGTACTAATTGCGTTATTTGCAAAATTTGAAATTATTAGCAACAAGTCGACTTTTACAGAAATAGTAATAGGAATAGTATCCATTTTGGTTGGAGCATTTATATGGTGGACTACATTAACGCTAATTGTTAGTAAATTCAGAAATAAATTAAACTTAAATGGACTTAAAAAGTTGAATAAGATTACTGGTATAATAATATTATTAATAGGCTTATTTGGTGCAATCTTCAGTTTATTAGAAACTTAACATTGTGTGTGTGCATTGAAATACAATTTACACGTAAAAATACAACAAAAGAATGCTACTTTAAATATCAAATTTTAATGCATTCGAAAAATCATAAACAGTTTATCACTCACAAAATATAAATTATGAACTTGAAAATCAATAAATTTCAATTAGATATAATCAATAAAATTGGTTTGATTATTTGTGTTATAATTATTATTGTACAATTATTCCCGAGTCAAAACAAGTTTTCATATCAATTTGAAATTGGAAAGCCATGGGCTTATGAATTAATTACAGCCAATTTTGATTTTCCGATTTATAAAAATGAGCATGAACTAAAAAATGAGAAAGATCTTGCATTGACAAATTTCAATAGTTATTTTAATGCCGACACTACAATTGTAGAGAAACAATTACAAAGATTAATTTCGGATCAACTCAAACAAAATGGGAAAGAACCTGAATATATATCGTATATTAAATCAAAGTTCAAAGAAATTTACTCGAAAGGGATACTAAGTTCGGAAAGCAAGAATCAAATTTCTAATTCGAAGTCGGAAAAAATCTTGTGTATTCTACCAAATCGCTATACCGAAACACGCATACTATCAAATTTGTATACTCCAAAATCGGCTTACGAAGAGATAATTTATTTGGCACCAGAAAAAATTAAAGAATATAATCTGAACAACTATTTGGTTGAGAACTTAATATATGATAGTACAGCAACCGAAAACTCGAAAAATGAAATTTTAAAAAACCTGTCGTTAACTACAGGCATGGTTCAAACAGGGGAACGAATAATTGACAGGGGCGAAATTGTAAATCCTGATAACTTTAAGATTTTGCGTTCACTCAAAATTGAATTTGATAAACGTAAAGCCTCAATACAACAATCGGCTTTGGTAAAAATTGGTCAAATAATAATAATATCGACACTTATATCACTCTTTTTCTTATACCTACATTTATTCCGACCACGTATTTTCGAAAATTTCGGAAATCTAATTTTTATATCACTCTTGATATTATTAATGACTGGTTTAGCATCTATAACTGTACATAATCCGGCATTACATTATTTAATGGTACCTTTTGCACTATTGCCAATAATTATTCGCGTGTTTTTTGACTCCCGAACAGCACTTTTCGCACATATTATTACCATGTTAATTGTATCATTTATGGTAGATAATCCATTTCAGTTTGTAGTACTTCAAATTGCAATTGGAATGGTAGCTGTTTCGAGTTTAAAAGACATGACTCAACGGTCGCAATTGGCTCAAACGGCTCTTTACATTTTCATATCGTATGCTTGTTTGTTTTTTGCATTTGAGTTTATCTCCGAAGGTGAAATTGAACGAATTCATTTTCAACCAATTATATATTTTGCCATTAGCAGCACTATTCTATTATTTGCTTATGTACTTATTTATTTATTCGAAAAAATATTTGGATTAATATCGGCATTAACGCTGGTAGAACTTACTAATGTAAACAGTGATTTAATGATAACCTTTGCTGAAAAGGCTCCTGGAACATTTCAACATACATTGCAAGTATCGAATTTAGCAACCGAAGCTGCCAAAAAAATTGGAGCTAACAGTTTATTGGTTCGTACTGGAGCCTTGTATCATGACATTGGTAAAATGAAAAATCCAGAATTTTTTATCGAAAATCAATTGGGATCCTATAATCCATTGAAAGAATTACCGCTCGAAGAAGCTGCAAAATTAATAATTGGTCATGTAAACGCTGGCGTAGAGATTGCAAAGAAAAGTCATTTACCCGAACAAATTATTCAATTTATTACCACGCATCATGGTTTGGGCAAAACAAAATATTTTTACAATTCGTTTATAAATAATTTTCCAGACATTAAGCCCGACGATGCATTATTTACTTACCCTGGGCCACTGCCTAACAGTAAAGAAACTGCAATACTAATGATGGCTGATGCTGTAGAAGCTCGTGTACGAAGTCTTGGTGTATATACCGAAGAGAATATTTACAATGCAATAGAGCAAATGATTGACAGTCAGATTGCCGATGGACAGTTTAAAGAAGCGCCAATTAGCTTCCGCGATGTAGAAACAGTAAAAGAAGTTTTCAAGGAAAAAGTAAAAAACATGTATCACTCCAGAATAGTTTATCCTGAAGTAAATTCCAAAAAGCTAACATAAAAATAAAATCCCTGTTAAACAGCCGTTTAACAGGGATTTATTTTTATTACTAAGTTATCTTACCAATTATCGGTTCGGAATGGCAAAACTGGCAATCCGGTAGTATTATAGATAAATCCTTTACCTGGCATGTAATTGCGGTAACAATAACGTACGGCTACAGGCTTTTTCACATCGGGAGCAGTCACAATTAACTGACGATTTTTGATAACTGCCTTAGCAGGATAAAACTGCTGATTATCGCCTGCAATTTCGACATTCGAAATTTCTTTACCATAACTAGTAAGGCCAATTGCAATATTATCGAAACTAATTATAGCTGCTGAATCTTTTATAGCTATGCTTTTAAAATTTGGGTTTTTATAAGCAATACCCTTCACTCCATAGGTTTCGGACAAAGCACAATAACTTAAACGTTCGCCTACTATTTTTTTCTCAGCTGGATGTATGCAAAACTCTTCACCTAAATCAACAGTAGCTGCCATACCTGCATTTGGTACAATTAAACTGGATTTGTATTGCTCATCGTACAACTTACCCGACAAAATATCACTCTGATTATTATACCAATAAGGAGCTATTTGCACAAAATAAAATGGTAATTCTTTTAATTCGAAAACAGTTTTCCAATTATCGACCATAGTTTTGGTAAGCTGTGCATAATACTGAAATTCGCCACGGTTTGACTCGCCTTGATACCAAATAGCACCTTTTATACTAAAGTTTTTAATAGGATTTATCATTCCATTGTACAAATGGCTTGCCCGATGATTGGGAGCTGTGTTATCTTTGGTTGTACTTAATAAGGATTGTGGATGTTTTTTAATATTGTC
This sequence comes from uncultured Paludibacter sp., assembly GCA_964466415.1. Classification (GTDB taxonomy): domain Bacteria; phylum Bacteroidota; class Bacteroidia; order Bacteroidales; family Paludibacteraceae; genus Paludibacter. The sequence continues at coordinate 6,487 of CAYXQZ010000100.1, read as the reverse complement.
GCTATCAATCCATGCTTCGATGCGTGAACCACCCCAACTCGAACAAAGCAAACCAATAGGAATATTCAACGATTTTTGTAAACGAGCACCGAAATAATAAGCTGTAGCGCTAAATTTTGCTACTGATTGAGCATCAGCCATCTCCCATTTTCCACGACAAGTATCTTGAGGTGTAGCTTTTGAGGCCTTTTCAACAGTAAACAAGCGAATATTATTGTTGCTTGCATTTACCAATGTTTCGTTGGACTTGTTAATTGGCTGATCGTTGAATCCTTGCACTGGCATTTCCATATTCGACTGACCAGAACACAACCAAACCTCGCCTAATAAGATATTTGTAATTTTCAGTTTTTCTTTTCCTGCTGTAATTTGAATATTGTATGGGCCACCGGCTTCTACCGTAGTTACTTTCAACAACCATTCTCCTTTTTCGTTGGCAGTGGTGCTAATCTTCTGTTTGTTCCAGTCGGCCACAACAGTCACTTTTTGTGAAGCATCGGCAGTTCCCCAGATTTTGACTTCGCTATTGCGTTGTAATACCATGTTGTCGCCCAAAACGGAAGCAACTTTAATTTTTGCAGCTAAACTGCTAATACATAAAATACTAATAATTAGAATAATCGATTTTGTTCTCATAATGTGATTTTTTTTTTACAAAAGTATGAAAATTATTCAATATATAAAATACTGGCCGACGAAGGAGCCACCGTAAATTTGGTTGTTGATATCGTTTTTATGCCATTCATATTAATTTGGCCATCGTGGCAAATCAAATTCCATTCACCTTCGGGAATTTCAACTTCGACCGATTTACGATTACCATTTAGTATCACCAAAATGTCCTTCCAAATTTCACCATTAACATGACCAGTAAGTGTATAGGCTATTACATTGGCTTGTGTTGAATCCATAAACTGCAAATGATTTTGTATCATTTCAGTTTTTGAAATTCGGAATGCCGGATGCGCTTTACGTAATGCAATTAATCCCTGATAATAGGTAAATACATCTTTATTAGTAGTTTTAAAATCCCAATCGATACGGTTTATCGAATCAGGCGATTGATAGGTATTGTGAACACCTTTTTTATTGCGGTAAAGCTCCTCGCCAGCATAAATAAACGGTACTCCCTGTGAAGTAAAAACAATGGTCTGTGCCAATTTATTAAAACGCACAAGTTCACTATCGGTTGCTCCCGCAGGTTTCGATTCTTTTAGCTTATCAACCAAGCACATATCGTCGTGACAGGACACGTAATTGATTGACTGAGTTGGCTCATTTACATACGTTTCTTTTGAGTAAATTGGTTTACTATAGTCAATTTGTGGGTGTTTAATGCCACCTACAATTCCAAATTTCACACTTTCCTCCAAACTATCAGTGCCCGATACAAATCCTGGAATTTCGGCATGCATCCAGCTACCTTTTAATGCATCGCGAATATCGTCACTAAATACAGCAATGCCATTCAATAGTTTAGCATTCTTTTTAACAGCCCGTTTTTCTTCCGCTAATGGTGAACTTGCGGCAGTCCAACCTTCGCCATAAATAAAAACACTTGGGTCGACCTTGTTAAGAGCTTCACGTACAGCATTCATGGTTTCAATATCATGTATTCCCATTAAATCGAAACGAAAGCCATCAATATGATATTCGGTAGCCCAATACACCACCGACTCCACAATAAATTTACGCATCATGGGGCGTTCCGAAGCAGTTTCGTTTCCGCATCCCGAAGCGTTTGACCATGTACTGTCGGCATTTTGACGATAAAAATAGCCAGGAGCCAATAAGTTTAAATGCGATTCTTCGCCAGTGAAAGTATGATTGTAAACCACATCCATAATAACACGTATGCCCGCTTTGTGAAGCGATTGCACCATTTGTTTAAACTCGCGAATTCGACTCGCTGGATCGTGTGGATTAGTTGAATAACTACCTTCAGGAACATTATAATTCAATGGATCGTAACCCCAATTGTATTTATTTTCGTTTAACTTGGACTCATCAATCGAAGCATAATCGTACGATGGCATTAAATGAACATGCGAAATTCCTAACTCCTTTAAATGATCAATACCTGTAGCCTCGCCAGCAGTATTCTTGGTTCCAGCTTCGGTAAAAGCTAAGAATTTCCCTTTGTTTTTCATGCCCGAGTTGGCCGATACCGAAAAGTCGCGCACATGCACTTCGTACAGTGTAATATCCGAATAATTAGTCAATGGCGGACGTTTATCACTTTCCCAACCTTCGGGATTGGTGCTATTCATATCAATAATTGCCGCCCGTTTACCATTTATGCCAGTGGCTTTAACCCACATTCCAGGAGTTTCCGAAAGCCATTTTTCGCCTAAACGAATTTGGAAAGTATAAAATTTTGATTTTAAATCTCCATCTATTTCTTTTTTCCAAGTACCGTCGGTAGATCGTTTCATGTCCACTACCTGATAAGCAGCCCCTTCGGAGCCATTATCGTAAAGTAATAATTTTACTTGTTCTGCTGTAGGAGCCCACACCCTAAACTTCGAAACTTGAGGTGTGTAAATCAATTCTAAATCATCGCCATCGTAAACAGGATATTCATCGTACGAGGCAAATTGCACTTTGTTATTGCATGCCGTTAGTAAAACTGAGATTAATGCCATCTGAAATAGTTTTCGAGTCATAATAGTATAAATTATATTTTTACACAAAAATAGATGAAAAAATCATATAAGCCATCTCGTAAATTGATGAATGTAGATATTTTAATGCAAACGTTCGCATAAA
>CAYXQZ010000100.1:0-3618 GCA_964466415.1 uncultured Paludibacter sp. | reverse complement strand
ATACCGCTCACCCGCTTGCAGAACGCTTACTTTATTCCGTTACGAATAAGGAGGGCATCAATAGTAGGTTCTTGACCACGGAAGCGTTTGTAAAGTGTCATAGGATGTTCGGTTCCGCCTTTCATAAGAATGTTTTCGCGGAATGAAGCAGCTGTTTTTTTATCAAAGATTCCATTTTTTACAAATACCGAATAAGCATCAGCATCGAGCACTTCGGCCCATTTATAACTGTAATATCCTGCCGCATAACCACCTGAAAATATATGGTTAAATGTAGGACTCATGGCGGCATCGTTTACTACAGGTAAAATTTGTGTTTTACTCATTGCTTCTTTTTCCATACGAATAACATCGCCGGCATACGGAATTTCTACTGAATGCCAAGCCATATCGAGGAATCCAAAACTCAACTGACGAAGACAGAAGTTGGCGATATTATAATTCTCAGCATCTTTAATTTTTTGAATCAATTCAGCAGGAATTTTTTCGCCTGTTTTGTAATGTGTTGCAAATCCATCGAGAAACGCTTTTTCAGGTCCCCAGTTTTCCATTATTTGCGAAGGAAGTTCTACAAAATCGCGGTAAACGCTTGTACCCGAAAGTGATTCGTAAGTACATTTAGTTAACATACCATGTAGAGCATGTCCAAATTCGTGCAAAAACGTTGTCACCTCATCAAATGTAAGCAATGCAGGTTTTGTTTCGGTGGGGCGTGTAAAGTTCATTACAATAGTAATTTGCGGGCGACTATCTTTTTTTCCGTCCATCCATTGACCTTTAAACTCACTCATCCAGGCTCCTGAACGTTTGCCATCGCGTGGGTGAAAATCGGTGTAAAGCACTGACACAATTTTCCCTTTTTCGTCAATTACATCGTAAGCATCTACCTCAGCATGATAAACTGGAATTGATGTGTTTTTTACGAATTTAATGCCGTAAAGTTTTGTAGCCAACCCAAATATGCCTTTTTTCACATTTTCGAGTTCAAAATAAGGCTTCAACATTTCGTCGGTTAAGTCAAATTTCTCAGCTTTCAGCTTTTCGGAATAATAAGACCAATCCCACGATTGAACTTTAAAGTATGCGCCACTTTTATTAGCATACGCTTGAACCTCAGCATATTCTTTTTCGGCTGCGGGTTTATAAGCTACCAATAATTTATTGAGCAAATCATACACATTGGCTTTATTCTCGGCCATGCGGTGTACCAAACTATAATCGGCGTAGGATTTATGTCCGAGCAGTTTAGCCATTTGAAGTCGGAGATTAGCAATTTTGCGAATATTCTCAACATTGTCGAACTCACCGCCCAACATATTGCGGGTAGAAGAAGCCATATACAATTCGCGACGCAAATCACGGTTATCAGCATATTTCATTACGGGGCCGTAGGTAGTTGCCTTCAAATCGAGCATCCAACCTTCTTTTCCGGCTTTTTTGGCATTAATTGCCAACATATCAAGCACATCCTGTGGTAAACCGGCCAACAACTCCTTATTTGTAATAGGCATACTCCATTTGTTGGTCTCCTTTAATCCGTTCTGACCAAAATTCAGAGTCAACATGCTCAAATCTTTTGTCAGCTGTTTGTAAATTTCTTTATCCGAGTCCGACAAGTTAGCACCATTCTCAGCAAATCGATCATACGAATTTTGCAAAAGCATGCTTTGTTCAGCAGTTAACTTAAGTTTATCTTTACTATCGTACACCGCTTTAACGCGTTTAAAAAGCTTATCGTTCAATATAATAGCATTGCCATGTTCCGACAACATAGGTGAAACTTTTTGAGCAATTACTTGCATTTCGTCGTTGGTTTCGGCACCTAACAAATTGAAAAATGGAGTTGTCACTTTAGTCAATAACGCGCCACTTTTTTCCAATGCTACTACCGTATTGGCAAAACTTGGAGCCTCAGCATTATTTACAATGGCATCAATTTCTTTATTATGCACTTTCATAGCTTCTTCCATAGCTGGCAAATAGTGCTCATTCTTAATCTTATCAAACGGAATAGTTCCGTAAGGCGTGTTGTACTTTTCCAAAAGTGGGTTGCCGGCTTGTGCCACACCACTCAGTGTAATTGCTGTCATTAGCAAAAATGTTTTTGTTGTCATATTAGTATTAATTTGTTTTTTTCAAAAAAAATAACCGAACACACAATTCGGTTATCACTATATATAAAACAAATGTAATTGTTTTGTTTAAAACTTTGAGTTGAAAATGCAAAATTCTATGCTAAAAATGTATAAAATTGCATTTTAAGCTCATTTTATTTCTTCAAAGTCGGCATATTCACCTTCGTTTTTGTCGAATATTTTAGCTCGCGACTTATTCGTTGGCTGCGGATTGGACTGTTGGTTGGCTTGTTGATTATTCGAATTTGTACGACGTCCAAAACTAAAAATGGAACGAATAAAACCAAGTACAAAAAGTACAATGAGTAAAACTACAAATATTACGATAAAAAACAATGAAATTAAAATTCCCATATCTCTTAAACTTTATGAACCTTATAAACTTTATAAACCTTATGAACTTTATAAACCTTATGAACTTTAAAACACTCCCTTTGCTACCCGTTTTACGCTTTGCGTAGCCATTAAACTATAAAAATGAATACTTGGTATATTATTCTGAATTAAATCCTTAGCTTGTAAGGTACACCACTCCACTCCTACTTCGGTAGCATCGGCATCGGTTTTGCATTTGCGCAGTTCGGCCACAAACTCTTCGGGAAAATCGGTTTTGAAAATTTTGGGCAATACTGTCATTTGGTTCAAAAAAGTAAGCGGTTTCAATCCCGGAATAATGGGCACATTGATACCTACATTGCGGCATTTTTCAACAAAATCATAATACTTTTGATTATCGAAAAACATTTGCGTAACCAAATATTGAGCACCTGCATCTACCTTTTGTTTGGCATAAAACAAGTCTGTATCCAAATTGGGTGCTTCCTCGTGTTTTTCAGGATAACAAGCCATACCATACGAAAACGCTGGCATACTTGTTTTCATTTGCGAACCATCTAGAAAATAACCTTCGTTGAATTGGTTTACCTGCACTTGCAACTCGGTAGCAAAAGCATTTCCGGTTGCCACAAAACCTTTTTCGTGTTTGGCTTTATCGCCGCGCAGGAGCAATAAATCGGTAATACCCAAGTACTGCAAATCAATCAATGCATATTCGGTTTCTTCCTTTGTAAAACCGCTGCAAATAATATGTGGAACCACCGGAATTTTATATTTGTGCTGAATGGCAGCCGCAATAGCCACCGTTCCTGGGCGATGACGCTCCGATACACGTTCGAATAATCCGTTGGCTGTTTCCTTGAAAACCAGCTCACTACGGTGTGTGGTAATATTAATATATTTGGGATCAAACTCCAGTAAAGTCTCAATTGTACGGTTTACGCCATCCATGCCATTGCCCTTCAACGGCGGCAGCAATTCGAACGAAAAAGCGGTTTTACCCGTATTGTTAATGCTCTCTACAACACTCATCTTTATTGCATTTTTTTTAAATTGACTGCAAAATTAGCATTTTATTGTAAAACTTCAACCAAACAGGGCGTTTTTATAACAAAGTTTGCGAAAAATGGGTGGGATACACAATGAC
>CAYXQZ010000099.1:0-10436 GCA_964466415.1 uncultured Paludibacter sp. | reverse complement strand
ATGATATTAAACTAATTTTTTTATTGCAAAATAATTGCACATTTATTTTGTCATTCAAAATATTATCCTTTTCTTTGTGGCATAGTTACATAGACCACTATACTTATATGCCATGATAAACATCAAAAATCTCTCGTTTTATTACAAAAAGAAGTCGCCTTTGTTCAACGATTTTTCGTTGACGCTTGAAAATGGGCGCATTGTAGGACTGCTCGGAAAAAACGGCGCAGGCAAATCGACACTGTTGAGCCTCGTAGCAGGGCTAAATCAACCCAAAGCGGGTGAAATAACTGTAAATGGTTTTGTGCCATTCAATCGCAACCCAAACTTTTTGGCCGACATTTACATGGTACCCGAAGAGTTTTCGTTCCCAAACGTGAGCATTGCTTGTTATGTAAAGGCTTTTAGCCCGCTGTATCCGGCTTTCGACCACGATAAGTTGAAAACGATTTTCAAGGAATTAGAAATTCAGCCATCGTCGAACCTCAACAAACTGTCGCACGGACAACGCAAAAAGTTCTTGATTGCCTTTGCGCTTTCAACCAACAGCAAAGTGCTGGTACTGGATGAACCTACCAACGGATTGGATATTCCTTCGAAAAGTCAGTTTCGTAAAATTCTGGTGAGTTCGGTTACTGACGAGCAATTGGTGATAATTTCTACCCATCAGGTAAAAGATATTGATACCATAATCGACAAAGTAGTTGTAATTGACAATGGTACAATTATTTACAACGAAAACACGGAAGAGATTACGCAGAAACTTTATTTTGAAACTGCCATTACGTTGAGCGATGACGAAAAAGTGCTTTACAGCGAAAAATGTCCACTCGGATACCGCGTAGTGAAACCTGCAAAAGCAAATGCAGAATCGAGTATCGATCTTGAATTGTTGTTTAATGCCATTATTAACAAAACCATTTAAACTCTTAAAAATATGAATTCAAATACGTTTTTTAGTTTTAGCCGATTTTATTTGCTTTTGCGCAACGATATATTGCTCAATTACAAAAAATATCTGCTAACAATAGCAGGAGCATTTATTTTGGGTTTTATAGTTGTATATTTTAATATGCCAAAAGTTTTCCAAAAAGGTGAACCACATTGGATTTTCGGCTCACAAAGATATCTTCAGGTGTTTATAATGTGTTTGATTGGACTTGGTGCTTTTGTAGGTTCTTCGTTTTCGGAACTTAGCAATAAAGTAAAAACAACAAACTATTTACTTTTACCGGCATCAACTTTCGAAAAGTATTTAACCAAGTTTTTTATCCATGTGATAGCCGGCACAATTATTTTTCTTATCATTTTTTGGATAGATGCCCACTTGGCAAGGTATGCAGCTATAAGTAATATGAAAGCTACAAATAATGAATTGCTTAGCGATGCTGAAAAAGAAAAATACGTTGAAGTATTTAATTACTCCATGTTTCTAATTAAAACCATCTTACCTACTAAAATCATCTACTGGAACTGGTTTGAAGGCTCGGCAATGATAGTTGGATTATTTACGGTAGGCATGTATTTTTTCAATGTAAAAATATTTTTTAAAAAATTGGGATTAATAAAAACGGCCATTTCGTTAATTGCAATAATATATTTATTGTTTGTATTAATGATGCTTTTTTCGCAGCTATTTTATCCTGAAACCAAGATGTTTAATGTAAGTAATCGTATGGATTATAGGTTGCCAAATGGAATCTTGAATGTTGAAATGTGGATGTATTTATCTGCCTACTTCATATCCTTGTTTTTGATTCCACTTGGTTATTTTAAACTTAAAGAAAAACAATTATGAGTATAGATTTTAAATCGACAAAAGGGATTTTTCAGCAAATTGCCGATAACCTTTGTCATCAGATACTCGAAGGGAAACTTCCGCCCGGCGAGCGAGTGCCTTCGGTGCGTGACTTGGCCGTGGAATTTGAAGTGAACCGCAACACACTGCTTCGTACCTATTCCATATTGGAAGATGCCGCAATTATTGTAAACAAAAGAGGCATCGGGTTTTTTGTGGCCGATAATGCCGTTGAATTGATACGTGCAACTGAAAAGGCCGAGTTTTTCAATAACGATTTACCTGAGTTTATGCGTAAAGTACATATACTTAAACTAACAGAATCAGATTTATCGGATTTAATTACCATCTTAAAAAACAATTCAAAACCATGAAAATTAGCAATATAATAATTGCATCTTTAGCAATAGCTGTGCTAGCAAGTATGTTGGTATTATTTATCGACTCCAAAAATCACAAGAAATACATTGATCCGAATATCGAAATGAAGACATTCTTATTGTCGAACTTTTCAGTAGTAGTTGCCGAAAAAGGATCTGATGTTCACATTAATTCTTCGGATACTAATGCCATTGAAATTGAATATCTCAAAAATAAAGTGGTTAAAAATCAACTTTACAAACAACAACATGATACCTTATTTGTGTATGCTGGATTTCGTACTTATGTAAAATGTCATAATCTGAAAGCCATACGGGCAAATAACGTTTTTTGGATGGGAGTTGGCCAGACTAATTTTGATTCGCTTGATGTAACGATTAGCGGTGGACGCTTAAATTTTTATGCAAGTGATAGTATTAAAACGACAATTAAAAATTTGGTGATTAATGCAACAGATAGTGCATATATAAACACATCAAATGTCAAGGTGGAAAATTTCAAACTTAATGCTAAGGCGCGAGCAAACTTTGATTTGTACGGAAATTACAAACATGTAGATGTGAAATTATCAAATAATTCAACATTGTTTTTCAATAGTAATCCACTAACAATTAAATTGGAAAGGGATACAACTAGTAATTTTAGAATGCGATAAAAAATATTTGATTTTTTCGATTACAATAATTAGCCCCGCCATACGTTAATTATCTATAAATTTAATTGAACAACTAATTTCTTAGTTATTCAATTAAACTATTAGTTATACATTTGCAAGCATAAATTACTTAAGAAGATAAGACATGGAAGCAAATAAGGAATTAACAAAGGTAGAACTTCAATTAATGAATGTTCTTTGGGACATTGAAAAGGGATTTGTGAACGACATTTTGGATGAATTGCCAGAGCCAAAACCCGCTTACAACACCGTTTCTACCTTTATGCGCATTTTGGTGTCGAAAGAGTTTGTTGCTTACAATAGTTTCGGAAAAAGTCATCAGTATTATCCCTTAATCACGCGTGAGCAATATATGGAAGGTTTTATGGCAGGAGTGAAAAATACTTTTTTTAGCGGATCACTACGGTCGATGATTTCTTTTTTTGCTAAAAAAGAAAATCTTACTAGTAAAGAAATTGAGAATATTATTGAAATACTCAACGACAATAAAAAACCTGAATTATGAACGAAGAGCTGTTAACCTTAGGCTTACAAGTAGGTAAGTTTTTAGTAGGGAGTGGTTTGTTGGTATTGATTTACATTTTTTTGATAAGAGATAAAGCAAGTTTTAATCAGTCACGATTATTCTTGTTGACTCTTCCGTTGTTGGCATTATTGCTTTCGCAGTGGACCATTACAATTTATTCACCACCAATAAAGTATGTAGAGATTGCTGCTCCAACAAGCACCTCAACTCCAGCAAGCAATGTTGAAACCAACAGTTTTCATTACAATCAAAGTCATAATACAGCAGCGGTTGCTCCGAGCGAAACAAAAGCTAATATAAATGTTCTAAGTCAATTGTTGAATGCAAAATCGGTACTTTTGATTTGTGTTCTAATTGCTTTTTTGTTTATGGTTCCAGCTGTTTGGCAATGCATACAACTCTTGCTCATTCGCAGAAACGGAAAAGTATCGGCTTACAAAGGCTTTGAAGTTGTAACGAGTTCGGCTATTCCCACACCGTTTTCGTTTTACAAAACCATTTATGTAAACGAAAACCTAAAACCCAAAAAGCAGGAAATAATTCTCAAGCACGAAGGATGGCACATACAACACCGACATTATGTAGATGTTTTTATAGTTGAATTTACAACGCGTTTGTTTTGGTTTAACCCGCTACTCTGGTGGGTGCGTAAGGAATTGCGTAGCGTGTGCGAATTTCAGACCGATAAAAGTGTGCTCGAGGATGGACAAGAAATATACTCCTACCAAACACTAATTCTCGAAGAGGTGATGGGTCAAAGTTCGTTTTTGGCCAATGGGTTTAATAATTCGTTCACCAAAAAACGATTTATGAGCATGAAGAAAAATTCTTTTGTTCGTTTAACCAGCCTTAGACGCATTTTACTTCCTTTTTGTATGTTGTTGATTTTTGGCAGTCTTTCGTTTAGCACTGGAAAACAAAAAACTGAATACATTGTAAAAGAAACAGGGCAAAATAAAGTAACGATACAAGTAGATTCAATTCAAATTGTAAATGATTCAGTATTCGAAACTAAAAAAACAGAAAATCAACCAAAACCTGCAATAATTGATTCAATTAGAGTTAATGGTATTCAGATGGCTTTTACCAAAGAAATGGAAGAAAGTATGGACAAAGCCATACAAAATTTATCTGAAGGATTAGGAATAGCTTGCATATTATTAGATAAGTTAGCCGAGAGTGATCAGAAAGAATATTACAGAAGTAATTTGCCAACTATTTTCAACTCATTAAATATGTTGTTTAATTCAAAGAAAACCTTTGATAGAAATGACTTATCAGATGAATATATGAGTAAAGTCACTAAAACGACATTGATAAAAAGTTCAATTAATTTATTGTCGATAAAAACTGAATTAAATAAATTGAAGCTAGAAAAATCAACAAGTGTAAGGCGAGAGAATTATTCTCAATTGATTATGCAAATAGTGAATGATGATTTGATTCAACCAATATTTATGCCACGGAAATTTACAATTGTAGAGTCAAACAGCTCAAAAACAATTACAACAGCAGAACCTACAAAGGAAGAATTAGATAAAAAACGCAATCAAAAATTATGGCGCGAAGCTTACAAAGCATCAGATGTAGAAGTTAAGGCATGCGATATGCCATTTTCAAGATTGGCTGTTATTGATAGAATTGAGAATGATTTAACATCCAATGAAACAAAAGTGTCGTTATATGTTCCAATATTCTCTGATAGTTTTTGGATTAGGTTTGATAAAGGTTTTGAAATTACTGACCTGAAAACACACGATAAATACCTCATTCGAAGACTGGAAAACGGACTTCCAGTTAATAAATCGATAATTGTAAAAAACAAAATGAATAAGATGGTTTCAATTACGTTGGTTTTTCCATTAATTAGGTCGAAAGCACAACGAATAGATATTGCCGAAAATGTAAGTGATTTTTCCGATATAATGTCAAATGATGCAGGTCAAATAATTTTTAGAAATGTAAATGTTCCAGACTATTTGGTTACCAAATCAAAATCAGGAAAGATTTATAAATAAAACAACTAAATACTCCGCTCCCGCGCGATTGTATAGCGTGGGAGTGAAGTTAAGTAATTGAAGGCTCTGCCACACGATGCAATCGTGCGACAGCGGGGAGATTTTATAAATACTATTGCAAGTGGGTGTATCCAAATATCGAATAGGAAATAATTTTGTAATCAAATACTTACAAACAATTAATCAACAATTTAAAATCAACGCTTTATGAAAAAAATTACCGTAATTTTAATCCTTTCATTATTCGCGAGCATATCATACGCTCAGCTTTTTACTATTGAACCTACTAATCCTGCACCCAGAGTAGGTGATAAAATTAGTGTGAGTTACAAAATTGACCCGGAAGCCAAATTTGATATAGTGAAAAACATTATTGTTAAACCTGGGGAGACCTGTCAAACCAGTAACAGATACATTCTAACTGGAAATCTTGTATTGAATCAAAAATTAGAAAACACAGACGATGTAAAAGTTGGACCGATTATTATAGATATTAATGGCAAACAATACAAATCAGACAGTATTACTCTAAAAGTACTTCCGACGCTACCTGATGTGGATGAAGGATTTTGGATTCAATGTGTTGAGCTACAAAAGACTTGTTATTTAGTTTTAGAACAAAGAATTCCCGTAGTAGCAGAACAAAGAAAAACTGATTTGGCTGATATAGCTTCAGGTAATCAGATGATAATGGGTCAGGAACTATGCGCTAGCATAGACTCAAAATCTATTAAAATTGAAGGTGTAAAAGAAATATCTCAGATTTATAGAACTATGTCAACGGTTCGTCCAAAAGATATTGGTAAAAAACCTTATACCATTTACACAACCATTTATAAAGTAACACTAGATGGTTATAAAAATAACGGAGAATTGACTAAAACGGACTTCTATAGATTACCTGAAAATTTAAACTTCAAACCGGTGAAAATTAAGTTCAACAACCCATCAATTATATTTTGAGGATAAGTATGACATCCGCACATTGGAGCACTTTTGCAAAGTGTGCCAATATAAGTTAAGCCCAATCTACATTGGGGCGAAAGACATAAATAAATGTCACGGTTCGCAGAACCACGCCAGCAAGAGCGCTACGAATTGATATAGTCGAAAATATTACTGATTTTTCGGAAATAATGTCAAATGATGCAGGTCAAATAATTTTCAGAAACATCAATGTGCCAGACTATTTGGTTACCAAATCAAAATCAGGAAAAATTTACAAATAAAGAACTAACTAATAACTCCAAATCTCATGAAAAAAACGTCAATCACAGCATTAATTATGCTCATTTTCACAAGTTTTGGCTTTGCGCAAACCACAATCCCAAACCCTAAAACGGGATTAAGTACTGCGAGTAATATTCAAATTACTAGGATTGAGCTGTCCGACACGGCAACAATTCTTAGTTTCGATGTGAAGTACACACCTAAAAATTGGAAAAATATACCGCTTAATACTTTTATTCAGCGTGTAAATTCGAACGAAAAATATTTTGTAAAATACAGTGAGGGTATTCCGCTGAATAAGAATTTTTTCATGCCCGAAAGTGGAAAAACAAGTTATCGGTTATTTTTTTCAGCATTACCCAAAGGTACTGAAACTATTGATTTTGGCGAAGCTAACGATGGCGGTACCAGGTTTATATATGATATTGCCTTAAAAGCTACAAACACAAAACTCATTTTACCCAAAGAGCTGTATGCGAATTGGTTTAGTGCTGCTACCGGCGATTTAGAGTTGAGCATTCATAACAAGTATGTGGTTTATAAAAGTCAATTGTGGAGCTACGGTCAATATACAGTTGGCAAGGATATAAACACCCTAAAACTAACTACAAGCAATGGAAATTCACAAATTATCTATTTCAAAGCCGACAAAGCGGGCACTTATCTGTTTGGCGAAACGACTACGGATTTAAAGCAATATAGCAACAACAGTGCTGAAGTATTGAAAACAGCTACCATCGACAATACACTTTACGAACTTCCCATTTTTAAGCTCGACACTGCAACTTACAGTGGTTATATAAAAGATTATACGCCTCGCACTGGTATGAAGACATTGTCGTTGTCTGTAGATGACATTATTACCGGTGAGCAAAGTTCCCATTTAATTAAGATTGATGAAAAAGGTTATTTCACGGTAAAAATTCCACTTTATTATCCACACTCTTGTTATTTACGATCATCTATGTTAAATGGCACAGTTTATTTAGAGCCCGGTAAAACGGTTTTACAGGTTTTTGATAACTCGAATCGGAAAAACCCGGCCTTATTTATGGGCGAATCAGCCAAAATAAATACAGATTTAGACAAACTCATGAATATTCGTAGCTTTGATTACGATAAAATGAGAAAAACAATTGTAGATATGTCGGCAGTGCAATACAAATCATTTTGCAAGGAAGCAGAAATAAACGATTTGAATGCGCTCGATTCGATCTCGAAAAGCACAAAAATATCAGCCAAAGCTATCCAGATCATGAAATTGGGATTTGCATATCAATCAATGTCAAATATGATGTCGTACGATATGAATTTTGAAAGTACATATCGCGAAAAGAATAAAATTCCTCGTACACAGCGAAAATTGGATATTAAAATTGATTCGCTTACAGCCGAATATTTCGATTTTATCAGACCTGAAATTGTGAATAATCAATTGGCAGTGATTGCTCCCGGTTACGATTCATTTATTAACAGACTGAAGTTTTTAGAGATATTGCGTCCAACAAAGCAATTTAGTATGAATACACAATTAATAGGCGATGAACTTGCGAAGTCTGGATATCAGTTTACAAAACACGAAAAAGAGCTATTAGAAAAAATGAAGCAGGTTGATTCCATTTCGAACTCAACAGAACGAAAGGAATTCATTGACAAATACGGCAAACAAGTAAACGTTTTTTATACTAAATATAATGAGGCATTTACGAAAATAAACACAAGCAGTCCAAATGCATACAGCGAAACTATTGACAAATACTTTAAAGACAACAAGATAAAACTTACTGCCGATGAGAAGGAAGTGTGGGGAATTCTATCGAAATTTTATAATACACCTGAAAGCAAAATGGCGAAGGATTTTTATGCAACAAGCAAAGATTCAATTTCAGCATTTCATAAAAAACACAATGAATTTACAAACGAATGTTTAGCTAAAAAAGGGAATGAAACACGCAATGAAAAGTTGAAATCCTTGTTTAATATTGAAGCCGGATTTGCTACTGATATCATGTTAGCACAAGATTTATCCCGGAAAATAGTTGAGGAAGTGTCTCCGGTAAGTGCAGCTAAATTGCAAGCTATACAGCATCAGTTTGTAAGTACGTTTATTGCCGAATATATTGCAGTGTGTAACAACAATGCCATTGCAAAACTCGAAGCCAACAAAAAGAAAACGGGTTTTACCATTAACGAGACTCCAAAAACAGAGGCTGATAAAATATTTGATGCTATTATGCAAAAATTCCGTGGCAAAGTGGTATATGTCGATTTTTGGGCAACCTGGTGTGGACCATGTCGCAGTGGAATGGCGCAAATTAAACCCTTAAAAGAAGAAATGGACAGCAGCAAAGTAGCATTTGTTTACATTACCAATCAAACTTCGCCGCTTACTACCTGGAACAATATGATTCCCGACATCAAAGGTGAGCATTATCGGGTATCGCAAGATGAATGGAATTATCTTAGCTCAAAATTCAATATAACGGGCATACCGCATTATGTACTTGTGGGTAAGGATGGTACTGTGATTAATCCGCAATTAAAATTTATGGATAATAATGGTATTAAGGCGATAATTGAGAAGTATATAAAAGAATAAGATATAATACTAAAAATCAAAGAAATATGAAAAGAACAATTTTATCCACTATCGCAATTTTTTGCACAATTTTATTGCTATTCTCTGCATCAAAAAAAAATGATAATGAAGCAGTAATTACAGTTACTTCTGAGACAGAAATTACATTCAACATGTCGCAGAATGGCAAAACTATTAAAAATCTGAAAACTCCTTATGTAATAAGATTTTCGGAACTTTCCGGAAACTTTATTTTTAAATCAAACGACGAAAACTGTCATTTGAAAATAAAGGTTGAAAAAGAAACACACAGTTTAACCGCTGATTGGAGCATAATCGCACTTATTATTGAGAAAAAACAAATGTCATGTTTTGGTATGGAATAATATAATAATCCAAAATAATCATTCATATGAACAAAACCCTTTTTCTATCCATTTTTCTGTTTTTTACAATTGCTGCCATGGGTGTACAAAAAATACCTCAGTTTCAAATCATCGGTCAAGTACTCGAAGTGTCAACCGGCAAAGCCATTCCTTACGCAACCATTACTTTGCTAACTGATAGTGGAAAAGTATTGTCGAAGCTTTGTAGCGAAGTTTCGGGGAAGTTTTCAATACGAACAAACGAGAAACGCAATTTTAAACTTGTTTTTACAGCGGTTGGATTTGCCGAAGAGAAAATTACGGGTACAATTTCCGAACTAAAAACCGATGTCGGAATTATCAAAATGAAAGAAGGCGTTGCGCTAAAAGAACTTGCCGTTACAGCCCAAAAACCACTCATAAAGGTGGATGTGGATAAAATAACCTACAGCATCGAATCGGACCCTGACTCGAAGACCAATAATGCGTTGGAAATGCTCCGAAAAGTGCCTTTGCTGACAGTAGATGGCGACGAAAACGTAACGCTCAACGGACAATCGAATTACAAAGTGCTTGTAAACGGCAAAAGTTCGAGTATGATGTCCAAAAACTTTAAAGATGTTATCAAAAGCCTTCCAGGCAGTTCCATAAAAGATATTGAAGTGATTACCAATCCATCGTCAAAGTACGAAGCGGAAGGAATTGGCGGTATTATCAATATTATTACCCTGAAAAAAACATTGAATGGTTACAATGGGAGTGTGAATGCAGGTTTCGACTCGTTTGGTGCAGCCAATGGCGGTTTATACCTTACGGCTAAAGTAAATAAATTCGGATTTTCGGGTCGTTATTCCATTAATCAAA
>CAYXQZ010000098.1:9100-10442 GCA_964466415.1 uncultured Paludibacter sp. | reverse complement strand
AGAATACCATTGCTCTGACCGCTTTTACCAAGCGATGGCAACATTGGTAATGCACCTTCGGTTGGATGTTGTAATGTTCCATTGGGGTCGATGCCCATTTGTTTATAAACGGTAGCTATCAAATCGCAGGGAAATACTTTTCGTTCCAAAATGTTTTCGCCCGTTTTATCCGTTTTGCCAATAACCTGCGACGATTTAAAACCACCACCCGCCACTAAATACGAAAATGCAGTGCCAAAATGTGCTCTGCCACCATTCCAAGGAGCTTCCCAAAGCACTTTAGGCGTTCGGCCAAACTCTCCACCACAGAGCACAATGGTGTTTTCGAGAAGTCCTTTTTCCGACAAGTCGGCTAGTAAAGTTGAAAGCGCTTTGTCTAATTCGGGCAACATTTCGTTCATGCGTTGGAAATGTGCTTTGTGTGTATCCCAACCTGTGGTGCGCACAGATATAAAGGGAACACCCGCTTGTACCAATTTACGTGCTACCAAACACGACTGCCCAATGCGCGACATGCCGTATTTTTCGCGCATTGTAGTGGTTTCGGTGCTTAAATCAAACACTTTACGAACTTCGCCTCCAATAAGATCAATGTCTTTAGCGCGTAATGTTTTCAAATTTTGGAGTATTGCTTTTTCCGAAACAGTATTCAAGTTTTCGAAAGCGTTTAATAATTCATTGCGCGAAGTAAATTTCTCAGGATTAACTAGATTATTTACAATGCCATCCACTTCAAAAACACCTTTCTCAGGTTGTCCGTTGGTGTCGAATGATTTATATTGATTCCCCAAAAAACCACCCTCGTTAAATCGAGTGTTGGCATTCACTACCGAAATATATGGAGGCAAAATGCCTTTGTAAGTATCTTTAAGTTTGTAAGCTATAACCGAACCAAACGACGGATAAACAAAGGCCCCTTTTGTTTGGTCACCTGTAATCATAGCATAATGAGCAGTTTCGTGTGCAAAAACACCATGGGTCATGCTTCGGATTAAACTAAACTTATCAGCTTGCGTAGCTAATAGTGGTAGCTTTTCACCAAGTTGGATAGCTGGAACGTTTGTTTGCGAAACACCTTTGAGCAATCCGAAATAATCTCTGGATGTTTCGGGTTTTGGGTCAAAAGTGTCAGTTTGTGCCGGTCCACCCTCTAAATAAATCAGAATAACTGACTTAGCTTGCTGCGCATCACTAAAGTTTATCAGTAGCAATGCTAATATAAATAGAATGTATCGTTTTTTTAGTTTCATATTCTTTGTTTTTAAATCTCCCGTAATGCGGGATGTCTGCTTCGCTACCATTCGCCTGTTAATTGCTTCGCATCATAAATCGTTATTTTTTT
>CAYXQZ010000098.1:5673-9000 GCA_964466415.1 uncultured Paludibacter sp. | reverse complement strand
TCAAACTTTTCAAACCTCAAACCTATCAAACCCTTCAAACTTTTCAAACCCTTCAAACATTATCACATCATCTTTAGTGCTGATACAAAAACTCAGTTGAATTAATATACATCCAGACTAAATCTGTAGCAAAATCCTTGCGATTTAATTTATTTTTATCGTAATAGGAGTTCAATAATTTCAATTCAGTTTCGGTAGCAAAGCGTCCTAAAGTAAGGCACGATAATTCATGAATCAGTTCAGTTACTGTTTTTGTATTTTCGACCAATTGTTTGATACGTGGACTTTTGCGAATAGTTTGTTCCAAGTTTGTCGAATTTAATAAATACAGCACTTGCCTATCGTTAATGTCGGTAGCATGTTGATTTTCGAGCGAAACATCGCGCGATGTGCGTCCAAACAAATCCAAAATTGAACTCGAAACGGTAGCGTCGCCCAATTCAACTGAGCGTGTGCCAACGGGGTAAAATGTAAATGGCTCTGGAACGCGACTTCGATAACTGTCCCAAATTCCTGTAATATCACTGAGTGCATCAACCAATACTTCGGCCAGCAGTCGGTGCGATTCATACTGTTGTGCACTCTGAAATTCGGAAGAATTTAATATTCTTTTAAGCAGTAATTTAGTGTTGAAGTTTGATTGTACAAAGTCCTTTGTGAGCTTATTCAGTAATTTTGGATTGGTTGGCGGATTGTGTGTACCCCAATTATCAGGTTCATTTACAAAGCCTTTACCCATTAGCCAAGTCCACATCCGATTAACCATTACGGCAGCAAACTGATTGTTTTGTGAGCTTGTGAGCCAATTTACATAAGTGGCTCTCCAGTCGGTTCCAGGTGATAAAAACACGGAAGTTTTGTCGGGTAAATTAATCGATTGTGTTATGGCATCGTTCTGATAATCAAGATAAATAATTTCCTCTTTCCATTCCTTAGTGCTTTTAAACTTCAGTTGCGAGAAAAATACCGCACCTTCGGTATCCGAGACTCTTTTTCCAAGAAAAAGCAGGTTGATATTATTGTAAAAAATTTGCGGAGTGCGTGTAGGAAATGCCCGATAGAAATTAACGGCTGGCTCTCGGAAATTACTTCCTGTTGATAATAACAATTCTTTTACGAATACATTATAAGGTTTATTGTTGCTGATGTTTTCAAAAATCCACCTGTTGTATGCCTGTACACCATTGGGCCACAAATTGCTTGGAAATTCGGATTTTATACGTAAAATATCGCCCCAGCGCATGGTCATGTATTGCGAGTATGCTTCCGAGTCAAGTAATTCATCTATTAACTGGCTGCGTTTATCTGTTGCCGTGGAGGATAAAAATGCTTTTACTTTTTCGGGTTGCGGTAATCGTCCGGTTACTGCAATGCTAGCACGTCGAAGAAAAACGGCATCGGAACAAATATCGTTATTTGTTTCATTTGCAGCCATAGCTCCTAAAAAAGAAAATACGACACTTATCAAAGCTAAAATGTTTTTTATCAACATGTTTTTCTTAGTTTTTAAATTTGAATTTCAGCTATTCCTTCAATTTCCACTAATAATTCTGGTCTGCAAACTTCTGCCTCGAGATATATGGATTGTATTGCAGGCCACGCTTTTTCCACTTCCTGTTTTACTATTTCAAAGTCATTTTTATTTTTCACATAAACCCTAATAGAAGTGAGCTTAGCCTCACTTTTCACTTACCAACCATTGTTTTTTAAATTTCCCGACGAAATTAAGTAATTAATATTAGCAATGGTTTCGATAGTTTGAAGACTTACATTGTCGATATGCGAACTTTTTTCGTTTCGGATAGCTGCCGTACCCGATACAAATATAGTACATTGTTTGTTGGAAATCAATACTTTTGCACGCTCAAATTTTGGTGTCGACTTTAAATGCTCCGTTTCGCCATCTACCAATACCGAATTTGAATACTTATACGCTGGAATTTGAAGTGTGTTATCAATGGGAATAATTCGTGTCTCGAACGAAGGTTTTACAGCAATTAAGCTAACTAACAAACATTTTGTAGAAATAGATATGCCTGTAGCTGCGGGAAATCCATACACGAAGTTGTCTTGTTCGTAAAATTTAGTTCGGGCATTGTTGAACAGCTGATAATGCTGATTGCCGTTTTCGAAATCAACAATATTGCCAATATAATTCCATTGACGTACAATCTGGTGTGGTTCAAAGCCTTCAGAATGAAGTAATTCGGTCAACTTTGAGAATATATTTAGTCCTTGATAGGTGTATTGTTCGCTTATGCAATCGGCACTGAGACCTTCAACCCAAATTGATTTTCCCCATTGCAAGTCAATTAAAGCATAAGATGTTGAATTGAATTTTTTAAAATCAATAGTCGATTCAGATAAGGTATTTAAACTATTTACTTCCAAACCATAACTTGATACTCCAAGAGTTGGTTGTGGAATAAAACTGATTAATGGAAGTGTTGTGAAATGGGCAGCTACACAATTTCGAATAGAATTAAGGGTGGTATGATAGGAATTATTTATAATATTTCCAAAAAATACCAAACTTACAATTTTCTGTTTGCTTGGTAAAGTTGATATTAACTGACTTACAGCCAACTCTAGATCAGGTTCGGCTGTTTCAAAATAGGAAGTCTGGATTGGATTATTCATTAAATTTCGGTTGCTTAGTACGTATTGACTAGATTAACAACGAAAGGTTTAAAATGAAACTGCATCAAATGCGTTTTCTATAACGACAAAAAAGCAAATGACACTTCGTATTATTTTATAATTATTGAAAAAGCTAAAGTTGAATGTTTGATTTAGATTGTTTTCAATAAAACTGATAATTACATTAGAGTTAAATTACATACAAAACCACTGACTAAATTGATTACATTATTTCTTCTTATATTTAGCCATATACTCTGTTGGAGATATTTTATAAAAAGCCTTAAACCATTTTGAGAAGTATTGAGGATTAGAATGCCCAATGTCATAAGCAATTTCTGATATGTTTAAGTCAGTTTCAACCAACATTCTGGCAGCTCTCTTTAACCTGACAGAATCAATAAACTCTTTCCCTGTGGTGCCAGTAATTGCTTTTATTTTTCTAAAGAAAGTGGAACGACTCATGGCAAAAGTGTCAGCTATGTATTTAATATTCAAATCATCTTCACCAATATGATCTTCAACATATTGTAGCAACTTATCCATAAACTGTTCGTCCCTGCTATTTGTGGTAATTTCCTTAGGATCTGTATACTTATTTGAAATAAATAGTTTCCTAAGTTTTTCTCTCGATTCAATCAAATTTTTAATTGTTAGTGAGAGAAGTTTAATGTTAAATGGTTTAGG
>CAYXQZ010000098.1:0-5573 GCA_964466415.1 uncultured Paludibacter sp. | reverse complement strand
GTTTCGGATAAGTAATCACTAATATTATCAAGAAGTTCTTTGTTGTCATCTATGTAGAGAATGGTGAATTTTTCAGGATCAGCATCTTCTATATTTTCATCAGCTAAAGTTTCTAATTCTGATTCTGTGTCTTGATTTTCGATACCATAAAAGGTTGCATTAAAGTTGGTTTTCCAAATTACCTTATCGGCTTTATCATTGGCAGAGTAAACAGACTCACTCAAAGGTAAACTTATTGTAAATGCTGAGCCTTTATTAATTTCGCTTGTTACAGAAATAGAGCCTTTATGTAGTTCAATAAGATTTTTAGTTAGATGAAGTCCTATTCCAAAGCCATTTTCGTAAGAGTCTTTATTTCCACCGTGTTGGTAAAAACGATCAAATATTTTGGTCAACTGTTCTTGTTCAATCCCAATTCCATTGTCAATTACACTAATCTCCAGGAATTCATTATTTGTCGCTTTTCTGACTTTTATCTGTATGGTTCCATTCCGTTTAGTGTACTTTATGGCATTAGTTATCAGATTACTCAGTGACTTTTCAAGGGCGTTAGCATCAAACCAAATTTGAATTTCAGGCTTGAATGTATCAATGGATAATTTCATTTCCTGTTTTTCGGCTAACGATTCAAAGGCTTGAACAATGTTTTTAATTACACTAACAATATCATCCCTCTTGACATTTAGCTGATAATTACCTGTTTCAATTTTGCGAATTTCCAACAACTCGTTGGTTAACTGCAACATGCGATTGACATTTCTGTCAATAGTTGCTGTTTCCTTTTCTTGTTCTTTATTGAGATTTAAGTTTGAAATAAGCTTTTCAATAGAACAAACTATTAAGGTTAAAGGGGTTCTGATTTCATGAGAAATATTGATGAAGAACTGTAATTTTGACTGATTTATTTTTTCAATTTGTTCGTGATATTGTTTTTCAAGTAATTCTTCATGCTTTTTCTTAACTCGTTTTTGGGTAATGGATGATACAGCTAAAACTATTAATATAAGCACTATTAAGTACAACAGAAAACCCGGAAATGACAGCCAGAATGAAGGTGATATCTCAAAGTTTAATGATGTATAATTTGAATTCCAAACTCCATCTTCGTTGGTTGATTTTACTTTAAATACATATTTTCCACTTGGTAAATTCGTATATTCAGCCATTTTAAATTCAGCTGTTGTGTTTATCCAATCTTTATCATACCCTTCGAGCATGTAGGCATATTTACACTTCAGCGGATTGATAAAATTCAGCGAAATGAAATTAAATTTAATATTATTATCATTGTACGATAACGCTGGTAATTCATTTATTGTACTAAGAAAGCGATCTTTTGCATTTTCCCCATTGATTATTACATCGCTAATAACAACAGGTTCCACAAAATTATCGTACCGCATTTCGTTTGGCGAAAATTCGGACACACCATTAATACCTCCAAAATACATGGTGCCGTTAGCATCTACAAACGATGAATGTTCAGAAAACTCATAATCCTGAATGCCATCATTTATATCATAATTGATAATTCCATGTGTCCTTTTATTCAATTTTACAAGCCCCCGAATTGTACCTAACCATAAATTTCCATTCTTGTCGCTTTGAATTGATTGCACTAAATTACTTGGAAGTCCGTTATTTGTGGTGAAAATAGAAATTTTAGTCACCTTAGCGGAGTTAGAAAATTGTAAATGTATAAGTCCACCACGAGAAGCTACCCAACAGTTGTTTTCGTTGTCGATATAAATATCACTGATATAATTGTTATTTGAACCAATATTAAAAGTTTTATTTATCGACACAAAACTCCTGATATTAAAATCCTTATCTAAAGCAGCTTTTACTAAACCGCTGGTTTCTCCACCTATCCATACACAATTTCTTTTATGATCATATCTTACCTTCCGGATTGTATTTTGTGATTTTGAATTAACCAACAACTGAGTATTATAGTTTTTGATTTCAGTTGCTTTAAAATCGGAAGATAAAGTAAAACCCGCAAATCCAGCGCCTGTACCAATCCAGAATTTATCTCCCTTATTTGTAATTGAAAATACGGGACCTTTTATTTGATTATTAGTGTTAAGCATATCAATGGCATAACTATTATTCGTATAGCTAATAATATATAAACCATCTGTGCATCCAACCAAATAATGCGAATTATCAATTTTTACTAATGAGAAAACAGATTTTCGACTTAGCATCGACTTAACAACTTGTTGATTTTTTGGGTCATACACGTAAAGCCCTTCAAACAATGTTCCAAACCACAACCTATTATAAATGTCTTTACTTATTGCACGGGTATAATTAACAGCTGGATTGTTGAGATTAACTGAGAGTTGATAGTTCTGAAATTTCAATCCTGCATTGTTAGAGTAAAAAACACCATTACCCAATGAACCTAACCAAATAGTGTTATCGCGTGATATATAAATACTTTTGATTTTATTGGTTGAAAGTGAATTCTCGTTTAGTTTTGATACAGAAATGACATTTTTGTTCAATTCACTTTTAGGGATAAAAATTACGCCATCGCTACGGGAGCTAACCCATAAATTTGATGCATTATCTTGTAAAATATCTGTAATTACTGATAATGTATTATTTGTATTTGAATAAACTTTTATAGCGATATATTTCCCTTTTTCTTCAACAATTTTAAAAAGACCTCGATTTGATGTACCTGCCCAGATATGAGAAAGATTATCCTGAAATAAAACAGTAAACTCTACACCATTGGGTTTGTCAATCGTAATTTCATCAATTACTAATAACTTGTTGTTGATTATTTTAGACGCAATTATATGATTGTTGGCAGTAATCCAATAGTTATCGTTTTTATCTTTAAAAAAAACTTTAATTGATTTGAGATTTAAAATAGGTTGTATTTTGTATTTTGCAATATTATTACAAATACTTTTTGCAATTTCGTCCGTAAAAAGACTCTTTACTTCATTAATTTTCCATAATCCTTCTTTGCTGCTAACAAGAATCTCACCATCAATGTATTTCATTGACAGAATGGTATGTCTGAAAATAGATTCTTTGGTGGTGTATTTGTTGAGGTTGAAAAATTTTTCGGTTACCGGATTGAATACTGAAATGCCTTCGATTGTTGATATCCAGATATTACCAACTGAATCCTGTAAAATGGATTGAATATCATCGCTACAAAGGTCATTTTGGGTGTTGCCCCTGTAATATGATTTTATACTAAATCCATCGTAACAATTTAATCCATAGTGAGTTCCAAGCCACACAAATCCATTTTTATCCTGGAAAATAGCCATTACACCATTTTGCGACAATCCTTGTTTATTATCTATTTTTTTAAATGATAATTTATTTTCGCTTATTACATGGAATAATGAAAAATAAAATATAAAAATAAAAGTGGTAAGTGATTTATTCATCGAAAGTGAATTTCTTTACATTATCAGATTGGATTTAGCAAAAAACAAATATCGTGATATTTATTTGGATGACAAAATCAATTATAATACTTGTAAATTATTCCTTAAAATATCAAAGGTTGAGTTTTCAACTTTTAAAATCAATGAACTATGACTTTTCAAGGTAACTTGCAATTTGTCATTTTTCAGATTATAATTGCTTTTCGTTAATGTATTAATCACTTTAGAATTTGGGAATCCACTAATATCGAAGTTTTTATCCGTTTCGTCCCAGTTGAAAAGTGATATATAAACACCGTCTTCATTTTCTGCCAGTATTACATTAAATGCATCTTGTCTATCTTTAGCATGATTCCACATATCCAATGGAATGAAGCGCTTTGCTGTTTTATAGGCGAATGCATTGTCAATCAGTATCTTTCTTTCTGGTCGCAAAGTCAATAGATTATCGCTATTAATTTTTGGTCCGCCATACAATGCAATATAATCGCTCCACATTTTGGCTTCGTCAAAGGTGGTATTTCCTCCAAACTTATTCTCTCCCCAGGCACGTTCTGGTTCCTCATCGTCTTTGTTTCGCACCACCAAATAGTCGGCATCGGCATGTACTACAGTTTGATTAAGGTAAAAATTACCTGCATTTTGCATAGTACATGCTTCGTAATAATCGAAGGTTGGACAAATATCAGCGCCAGTTCTAAGGCCATCAATAATACCGAAAGTAGGACCGAAAATAGCCGAACAACCTAAAAAATAAGCATCGCCCATTCCTTCGCGCATAGCTTTTAAACCAGCTCTTGTTCTTTCCACACTGGTCATGCTGGTATTAAACGAAATTACTTTTGTAACTTGCTTTTTGCCTATACCACAACTATTTCCGTGTTCGGCCAAAATACTTTCGAGCAAACCGTAGCGCATAAAATCTATTTTGAAGTAGCTGTAACCCCAGTCGTTTTTAATCGTTCGTAATACATTTTTCATGTATTCGCAAACTTCTGGATTGGAATAATCGTAATATATGTATTGCATAAAAGCATCACCTTTATCTATGGCCTGACAAATTAGTTCACCATCCTGATCTTTCAAAAACCAATCGGGATGATTCCTGTATAATTCAGAATCTTTGTCACCTCTAAATCCATCCAAATGAATACCTGCTTTATAGCCTTTTGATTTTGCATAATCTGCAATTGCTTTCATTCCACCTTGCAGGTTTTTCCTAACGCTTAAATAGTCGCCACGAGCAGTCCACCATCCGCCATCAATTTGGATGATATTTGCACTTTTTTCTTCTGAGTTGAGTTTGTCAATATTTTTATAAACATCTTTCGTATCATAAACTCTACCGTAATAATCCCATGTTGACCATCCTTTCAAATTTACTGGTTCTTTAGGTTTAATATTATGCTCTTTGGCTATTTCGGTACCATAACCAAACATTAAATCTTGCCACGACTCACCTTTTGTAAGAATTATTTTTTCGAATTCAATCGTTTCGCCTGGTTTGATAGGTTTATTTTCACCCACTGCTGTAATCACAAATCCTTTCTTACTATAATGTATATAAGGCATAAACGTATTCCAAGTAAGAATTCCAATATTTGAATAGCTTTTTTCATCGTGCTTAACCATCAGAAAAGTTCCACTTTTACTTTTGGAGTCTGAGGTTGTAGTTTGTTTAATAGGAGTGCGACCCATGCAAGTTCCACCATACATAAGTTGTGCATTCTTATTTACCGATATTTCGGGTTGAATTTCAACTTCAATAGAGTCAATTCTGTCAATCTCCTTACCTGTGTTTTTAAGTGAGATTCGAATATATTTTTGTCCAGCTATACCATTTTCAACAAGAACAGTCGATTCGATACTTTTGTTATTCGAATACAACTTAACATGAACCATTTTGTCGTTTGAGGAAACACAACTTTGCATTAATGCAACCAAACCAAAAACGCAACACACATACCGAACTAATTTCCACATAATAATATTTTTTTATTCTGTGCAAATTTAATGTGTCTTATAATTTTAAACCAATCAAAAAAGTCTCAATAACCATGTTGTTTTGTTTCAATTACAATTTGTTTTTAAAGATTGAAACAAAAACACTCTATAAATGAAGCTTTTTTACTAAGTGTATCCATAATAATA
>CAYXQZ010000097.1:0-10988 GCA_964466415.1 uncultured Paludibacter sp. | reverse complement strand
ATCCTGTAATCGTCCGAAACCGAAGCACCTGTAACCACTACATCGCTTCCCAATGCCAGACGTATTTCGTTGGCACTAATGCGGTAGGTTACATCCTCGTAAGGATTTTCGGTATAATGTGCAGGTATTCCCAGTTTTTGAGCAAAATGGTCGCTGAGTTGTCTGCACAAGTCAAACTGAATAGGTACTCTGTCGGGTAAACCGGGTAATTTTTTGAATGCTGTTAAAACTCTTTCTCTTGAATTCATGGATTTTAATATTTATGTTTTATGGTTGCTATTTTTTAAAAACGAGTACCAATACCTCGTCGGGATCTAAACTTATTTGAAGTAAATTTGGCTTTCCTTTCGCTTGTTTTATAATTTTATAATCAGCATATGATTTTAGCTTCAATGTTTCTTGCTGCCAGGTCTTATACGAATCGAAATTTTCAATTATCATTTTTAATGCTTTTGGCCAATCAGCAGCCATTTGCTGAATTGTGTGGGTGTTATATTCACTATCAAAATAAGCAGTCTTAAGATTATTATTCTCCTCCAGTTCTTTTTTCATCAACATAGAAAATGACGAAGCATTATTTAAAGAAACTGACATTGCTTTCTTCTTCAATTCGAACGGTAAAATATTT
Source organism: uncultured Paludibacter sp. (assembly GCA_964466415.1). Lineage (GTDB taxonomy): Bacteria > Bacteroidota > Bacteroidia > Bacteroidales > Paludibacteraceae > Paludibacter. The sequence continues at coordinate 10,360 of CAYXQZ010000097.1, read as the reverse complement.
TGAGGAATTTGTATCGAAATTTCGTTTTTTTGATTCTCGGTTTTACTTGCCGACCATGACGAAACAATTAATGTCACATCTTTTTCGGTGGTAAAAAGCGTCGGAGTGTATTGCCTGTTTGTTTCGACACTTGTGCTATAATTTAGCAGGTATGCGTCTTTATTCAATTGGTGATCCAAAACAGTATACAGCCAACCCACACCCGTAAGAAACATAATATTTTCTTTTGCGTATTTTATTTTTTCGCAAGGTTGCCAATTCCAGCATCTGTTAAGCCTTCCTGCAGCATGCATTCTGAACAGCACTTGGTGATGCCATGAAGCTGAATGAACAGCAGAAAATTTATAATTTGGTTCGGAATTTCCGGTTAGTACACCAAATTGATGAAACTCAAGCCGCAGGTTTTTTGTAAAATCGTTGGGTAAACTATCCAATACCTGATGAAAACTATTATCCGATAAAAGAATTCGTTGCATGGGACTTAAATCTTCCCGTTCGGGAAACGAATGTGACGAGCGGGCGAGTGTAACAACCGGGGATGGTTTTTCGTCGCCAGCTGCATTTTTTCCATTGTACAGATGCCTAAATAATTCAACATAGTTTACCGCATTGCTTAGGTCGGCAGGTCCACCTCCAATTTCGCCGGGTAAAATACCTGCATTAGGAAATACCTCGAGGATTGCTTTGGAGGAGTAATCATAAAGCTTATAAAAATCAGCCTGATTACCTGTGAAAGACTTTCTTTGAGTGTACTCATTTCCGATTTTGAAGTTCAGGTTTTTCTGAACTTCAAGCGGATAAACTCTTTTCATTTCCATGCAAATGGCTTTTATGAATTGATACCATTCATCCCAATCGCGGGGTGGTTCGGTTGCACCGTAAGGCCCTGACTTGGAAGGGTCGCGACTAATTGCCCAGGGAATATTTTCGATTCCAATGGTAAATTTTGTATATCCGTTTTCGATATAGGGTTTAAGCCTCGCATAAACTAAAGGAAGTCGATACTGCACTTTTCCATTCTCATCTAAATAAATTAAGTCATTCGTTGGGAGTTGGTTTCCGTCGTGTTTCCAAGTTTGAGGGAATCCACCTAAAAATCGTGTAATTGAAATATGATTAGCAAATATAACTTCACGAGGTGATTTTTTTTTGATGTATGGAAAATCACAACCCGAAATCCAGAAATCAGGAATTTCTTCGAGTTGCAAACTCTGATGCACTAAATGTCCCTGCAATTGCGTGTTACGATAAAAATCGGTCAACTTCCCAAAAGCATTATATCCAATATTTGGGTTCACACCCCAGTTTTTATCGAAAGTACGATTTTTACTAAGGGATTTTGACGATTGTTCGAAAGCAGCTGCATCGATTTTTTGTTGTGCAATTGTAGTTGTTGAATATATTGCAAGTAGAATTAAGAGGACTTTTTTCATTTGCTTACAATTATTTTTTGGAAATTTTCATTATACTTTGGAAAGTAGATGCCGGAAGTCCCATAAAATTATACAATTCCCCAACCACAAAATCTTTAAATGCATATCTTACTCCAATTGGTTCTTTGACGGAGTCACTCCAAACAACAACTTTTCCTTCTTTTGTCAGTTTGGCATTTGCCTTGACATAAACAGTGTCCTTTCCTGCAATTTCAAAATTCACTAACTCTTTACCATACGTTGTTAAACCCGATTCGGCATAGTCAAATGAAACTATGGCTTCATTATTTTTTAATTCAAGTGATTTAAAAATCGGACCGCAAAATCCAAAACCCTTCTGTTGATAGGTTTTTGCCAATGCTAAATACAAAAAACGATCGGCAACGGTTTTTTTATCTATCGGATGAATATTATTTTCTTCACCCGCATCTGTAAGTAGAACGATACCTGAATTCGGAATTGTTTTAACACATTCAGCCATTGCCTGACGCATATAAGGCAAAAGTCCGTTTTTAGTATCATAAGGTGCTAATTGGGCAAAATAAAAAGGAATATCTCCCATTCCCCAATGGTTTCGCCATTCTTTCACCATTGCTGGTAGCTGTCGGGAATACAATTCGTAAGTTCTGTGGTTGCCTTCGCCCTGATACCATAAAAATCCTTTTATTCCATATCCTGCAATTTGCATCACCATAGTTTCAAATAATTCTGCCGGTTTAGCATTCGGAGTTTTTTCATCAGTCGAAATACCAAATTCATCTTTAAGTAACTTTTCGCTCATCCACGACTCAATTTTTGTTCCACTTCGGGCACATTTAATTATACCCACTGGCGTATTTAAGTGTCCCTGAAGCTGTTTTGCAAATAAATAGCCGACAGCACTAAATTTGGCTGCTGATTCAGGATTTGATACCAGCCACTTACCTCTAAATGATAATTTATCTTTGCCTGTGGAGCTATCTACTGTAAAAAACCTAAGGTTGCTATTATTTGAATTCAGTATATATTGATTCGCATCTTTAATCACCGCTATATTGGGAACTCCTGCTAAAGGGATATCCATATTCGACTGACCTGAACAAAGCCACACTTCTCCAATAAGTATATTTTTCAGTCGTACCTCTTCACCATCCGATATTACAAGTTCATACGGACCTCCGGCAATTGGCGTTTCAATTGCTGCCTTCCAAGTGCCGGTTTTGTCAACTGCAACCGAAACAGTCTTTTTATTCCAGGAATTTGTTATTGAAACTTCTTTACCTGTGTCAGATTTTCCCCAGATGAAAACTTTTGATTGTTGTTGTAATACGATATTATCAGAAAATATGGATGGTAATAAAACCTTGGCATAAATCGAATGACCAAGAACTGCAAATAACAGGACGAGAATTAAATGATTGATTTTCATACGTATTATGATATTTAATAATTGGGTTTTACAAACTTATCAACTTGTTGCTGTGGCGTTGGATTCGGGTTTTGAGCTTTGATATCAACCACCATTTTTTCGAACTGCTGCACCATATTTTTTAGCAATTCAGGTTGTTTTTTTGCCAAATCGTGCTGTTCAGCCCTGTCTTTTTTCAGGTTATAAAGCGACCAAACACCCTTATCGATTTCGGATGTTACAATTTTCCAGTCACCCGTAATCAGCGCTTTATTTCCCTGATGATTAAAATACAGCGGATGTGTCAGTGCTTTTTTATCCGAAATAAATGAAGGCGCAAGCGATGTCCCGTGTAGTTTAGGATAGCCCGCATCAACCACATTCTCCATTTTTACACTACTTAACTCGATAACTGTTGGTAAAATATCAATAAAATGCGCAGGTGCCCGCCTTATTTCATTTTTCGCTTTTATTCCTTGTGGATAATGTACAATCAGTGGCGTGGCAACTCCACCCTCGTGCACCCAAATTTTACTTCGCCGGAAAGGCGTGTTGCTTGCAGATGCAAAACCTGGCCCGAGACAAAGATGTGTATCAGCCGAACCGGGGACTGCCGATTGATCGTGACCACGTCCGCGAACCATCATTTCGGCCGATGCTCCGTTATCGGACATCACAAATATAATCGTGTTTTCGAACTGATTCGTACGTTTTAGTTCTGCAATAACTCGTCCTACTTCTTGATCGAGCTTATCAACCATGGCCGCATGAATTGCCATTTTCAGAGCCTGAAATTCCTGTTGCTTTTTGGTTAGCGCACTCCAAGGACCCGACTCGAAAACTTCGCCATCGCCATATTTGCTCAACAGAAAACTGTCATCCTGATATTCCCAGCGGGCACGCGGTTCGGGCTCCGACAATTTCCCCTTGTAGATTCCCAGTTCCTTCATGCGTTTCAACCGCGCTTCTCGCATCATGTCCCAGCCACCGAGATACGTTTTCTTGTATTTCTCAATATCTTCGGGCGAAGCCTGCAAAGGGAAATGCGGAACAGTGTAGGCCAAATACAAAAAGAACGGTTGCTTTGCATAATTAGCCTGATGTTCTTTCAGTTGACGTAATCCCTGATTGGTAATTTCAGTGGTTGAAAAAGTAAATTTATTATTATCGGAGCGCACAAGCGGTTTTTCGTTGATATATTCTTTGCCATCCCAGTTGCCAAACATATTGGCAAAATAGTACGAGTTGTTGAATCCTGCATCTGCAGTAGCTTTTGGCAGTTCCATTACATGCCACTTCCCGGAATGATACGAACGATAACCAACTGTGGAAAGATACTGTGGAATGGCACGCGACCAACCCTGAGGTCGGTTATTTTCCGAAGACTGGCGAACCGACTGATAGTTGTAACCCGTGAGCAAGCTCGAACGGCTCGGCCACGACCGACCACAGTTGTAAAAATTGGTAAACCTAAGTCCTTCAGAAGCTAAATTGTTTATGTTGGGCGTGTTAATCTCACCACCAAAACAACCTAAATCGGAATAACCCAAGTCATCAGCTAATATAATGACAATATTGGGACGTGCAGTCTGATTATTTTGGGCGAAAGCCGCTGTGCTGAGTAATGATAAAGAAAGAAATTTGATATTCATTGATTCATTGTTTGAGTAAATTATTTCTTAGTCTGTTTTTCGAAAATTGCCATTAATGCTAAATAACCGTCACACAAATAACCTTCGTAACCCCAACTTTCTCCATTCCATTTTCGCCAATCATTCGTTTTATCCTTTGAAACATATCCCTGAAATACACCATTATTGATACCATAAAGCAAATCGGTTGACACCCGTTTATACTCATTCTCAAGTCCTGCAATTTCAAGTGCTTTCAGTGTATAATACGTCCAGTTAAGCGAAAGACCACCATTCTCGTAAATCTGAAATCCATCGCTGCCATCTTCCTTATCCGACGCTCCAAATCGTTTGTTGTTGTTTATGCTTACATAATCGAGTTTTATTACTGGAATTATATTCCCGGGCAGACCCAATTTGAAGTCTTTTAATCCCATTTGTTCCATTTTCCGGAACAAACTATTCATGATACTTTTATGATATTTGACAGGAACAAGATCGTAGTAAATTGCCATCGAGTTTACTACTAAAAAATAATAATCGTGAAGTTCACCATCAGCACTTTTCCAGCCGGCAATAACTCCTGATTTTGGATTGAAAAGCGTACTGAAATAGTTTTTTTTAAGCAGAGCGGCCTTTTCAGTATATAAAACTGCCTCCTCTTTTTTTTCTAAGCGGTTACATAATTCAGCAAATAAATTCAGGGCATCGTAGGTAAGTGTATTGCTAAAACCGTCGATATGTCCGAAACCTATGGTATCCCACCAATTTGCGGGACGTACAAAGTTTTTATCGTCAAGCGGCCAAGAGCCCGTATTCCCACTAAATTCATATTCCACCAATCCATCACCATCCCTGTCGCGCAACATTTGCTTGTCCAACCAAATTTTTATTTTTTCATAATTATTCTTGGCCCACTCAAGGTCGTTACTCCCTTTTACATAATTGCATGAAGCTATTACTAACGAAGGAAAAGCATCGAGCGAATTGTAAGGATAGTGATGACTTCGATATCCGTCCATACCGTATGACAATAATCCGTTCATATATCTGTCGAGCGACATGCGTAACAAGTCAATTGCCTTTAACGAATCAACCAGTGGAGGCGTTTTTAGAGCGAGCATCGACGACATAAACAATGTAAACGAACAGGCATCGCTCCCTGAATTGTTGGCATAACCCATTACTTTGGGATTTATTTGGAAAAGATTCAGATAGTTACGCCGATATGCATCGAAGGTGGGATTTTCAACTCCTTGAAAAGGTTGATAAACATTTACTACTTCAAAGGAATATTCACGCGATTTTTCTGAGTCCATTACAGCAGGAAGAAATACTGATATATATGAATTTTGAGCACGCCGATCCGCAAAATAGCCAATATTGACTTTTGAATCAGAACAGCGAATGGCAAATGAACCCATATCAGGCAAGTGCAGTAAGGCTGGTAATTGAGATACATTTTCCTCTTTCATCATCCCAAGTAATGTGGCATGATTAAGTCTTTTGCCAAATGTCAACTTTAACCCATTGACAGAGCTGTAAGACGGTGTATGCGACCTGATAAAGAATTTCTTTTCCTCAAAAACAAAACTCCATTCTATCTGATTACATTCGGTATTCAACAACTCTACTTTATTTGTTGAACATACTTTTAACTGATATTTTTCACAGGTTCCAAAATCAAACAAAACAGGATTGTTTTCTAAGTCACCTTTTCCCAACGCATCAACCGATAGGTATTGAATAAATGGATATGATTTTGAAATTCCAATTTTATAATAATCAGAAGTGTACACAAAATCAGCTTTAATAGGAGAACTCCGTAATATTACAGCAGTGGTTTGGCCTGAGATTTCGGCACAAAATGCAATTACAATATATAAAACGCTATAAAAATATTTCATTTATTATTATTTTATCCCGTGTTTTTCTTTCAACCTTTTATTCGCATCTACCACAATCTGAAACAGTTTGGGAGTACGTTCAATGTCCAAATCCATACGTAAAGGGTCTTTCTGATCCCCTATTCTGTCGGACTGATAGCACCACCAATGCATAAACGTTACTCCCGACTCTACAGCCATATCGGCTGCCCGCTGCACGTATTTCACTGCATCGGGTTCATCTTTGCCAAAAGTCAGAAACCATTCGCGACCATCGCCCCAGAAAACCTTATCTTTTGCAGGTTTGGGCAATGCGCCATATTCGCCAACATAAAATGGAAGTTTCAATGTTTCAGCAATTTTCACATAGACCGGAAGATTCAACACAAATTCTTTACCGGTAGTTTCATTTTTCAGATAATACCCCGGATTTGGATTTGTATAGTAATGTATATCAATCAGTTCGAAGGTGTTTTTGTGCATTTTCCGGAAAGCCTCCACATGTTGCGGATAAGTATCTACTGCCCACTTCTTGTTTACATTCAGGTTATATGCCGATTCGCGCAACATAGAGCCACCAGAATTTACTAAACGAAGTGGATCTTTCTTTTTAATCCTTGCAATTACATCTTTGTAAAACTGAATACTTGCTTCCATAGTTGGTCTTCTTTTTCCGTTCGATTCGAGCGTGCCAGGCTGCACATCCCAAAACAGAGTTAACTCATTGGTGACTTCCCACATCAATATAGCTTTGCTGTTTTTGTACCTGGCAACGATATCGTCGATATTATCATTAAGCAATTTTCGCGACACTGACTTCGGATTTGTTACTAATTCGCGCAAATGTTCGCCTGCTTCCTCATCAGTGAAAGCTGAACAACCCAAAGAGAATACTGCACGTATGTTATTACGTTCAAGCAATTCTATGGCTTTATCCAAGGCTTGGTAGTAGATTTTTTCGCTTTTAACATCGTCGATGTAAACGGACTTGAACCATTTAAACTGACTTTCGTGTACCATTCCAAAAAAACGAATGGTTTTAAATCCTGCTTTCGATAAATCGGATAAGGCTTTTTGCTGACGCAGCACCATTGGGTTGTAATCGTTCAGTTCTTTTCCGGCCATTGCTTCCTGCCAAAGCGACCAAAACAAATCGAATTTATTGAAACTAATTTCGGCAAAAGGATTTCCATCAAGCATAAACTTATTGTTCTGAATGCTAAGTACATCGTTCTTTGTAACTTTGGCAAAAAGCAAACTTTGAAAGAAAATAGACAGTATTATGATATAGGTGCGTTTTGTCATTGGTTTTAAATTTTACTGTTGAATATCTTAATTGTTTTATCTTCTGCTTTGACTATTAACAAGCCATCGTACTTTAATTCAATGCTATTGGCTGATATAAACTGCTGTAGTAAAACGCCTTGCACATTGTAAACGCGGCAATATTTTCCAATATAATCTGATGAAAAACACAATTTACCATCGCTGAACCATAATTTAGTATCCTGAATACTCGGTTCGTTTATTGAGGTGATATTAAATTTCTGCTTAAGTCTTCGGTTTGCATCTAGCACTTTGTTGAATAAAATAGGCGTACGCGTTTTGTCCAAATCCATTCGTTCCCGATCGGTTTGATCCTGAGGTCGATGCGAATCGTAGCACCACCAATATATTAACCTACAACCTGAATTTACAGCATTATCACACGCTTCCTGCACATACATTTGAGCCGTATCAGTTTCATTTTCAAAAGTGGTAAACCAGTCATCACCGGTTAACCAATACATTTTGTTTGTTTTATCCACTTTCGGTAACGCTCCGTATTCACCTATCATCAGCGGTACGCCAAGCGAGGTCATCATATCGTTGTAACCCTTTGCTGTAAGTTGCAGTGGTTGACCATTGTTATTTAAAATCTGATAATTTGGTGCCTTTTTCGTGTAGAAATGAATATCGACATTCTCAAAGCCCGAGTTTGTGTAGTACATTCCATACATACTTTTATGCTGATTGTAGGTATCACGCTCAGAAGGCCATGCTGTTTGAGTTTCGGTAAGTTGACTCAGCCCGTATGCCATTTCGCGTAAAACCGATCCACCTGAGGTTACCATGCGAAGATTGTCAATACCTTTAATACGGGCACATACATCTTTGTAGAATTGCGATAGTTCAGCAGCCGTAGGCCTGCGTTCGCCGTTACTTGCAATTCGGGTTCCGGGATTTATATCCACATCAAGGGTCATCTCGTTGCTTATTTCCCAAGCCAAAACACCTCTACGGTCTTTATAGCGGGCAATCACGTAGTCCAGATAGGCATATAAATCCTTTCGTGATTGTGAATTCCGATTGGCAATCAGGTCTCTGTAATCTTCGGCGGGCACTACAGAGGTATTCACAAAATTATCAGCCATTAGCGAAATAATTGCACGGATATTAAACTCTTCGCAAATGGCAATGGCCTTATCTATTGGTGCATTGCACTTAGCATTTCGTTGATTTGTATTATTCCATGCCGGCAACCATTTTTCCTGAAAATCGAGCGGATGAACCATTCCGAAGAAACGTATGGTTTTAAAGCCTGCTTCCGACAATTCGCGCATGGAATTACGTTGTTTAACCACCATCGAATTATTGTCAGTCAGTGTTCTGTTAGCATATACCTCCGAGAAAAACATCCAGTTAATATCAAATTTGTTCCAGCCAATTTCGGCGAAGGGTGCTCCGTCGAGGTAGTAAATACCATTTTGAACCGACAGTACATCGTTTTTCGTTAACGCATTAAGATATCCCGAATGAATTAATATAAAAAAATAAAAAGCAATTTTTTTCATATTTTTCATTTGATTGTTAACTATAAAATAATGAGAGCTTTATGAATTATCAGAGGCTGTGCAGAAGCATTTGAAATTTTAATATAAGTAGGGGTTTTACTTAGTACGGATGAAGGGGCAGTAAAAACAAATTGTCCGGTTTTGTTTTCATCTGCCGACATAGAAGCTGTAGCTTTAATATCAGGTTCCGAGATTACTTTATAATTTTTCCCGTCGGCACTTGTGTAAACACCCAAGAAAGCATAGGGTGCATTGGTGGAACAGAGCAATTTAAACATTGCGCACGAAGGAAGTTTAAAAACAACAGCACCGTTATTTGAATAATCTTTTATTCCGGAGGTTCCATCCGCCTTAAATGAGTTTGGCAAAAAAATTCCACCAGTAATTGGAGTTTGAGATGCTAACGCCGAACCTGTAAAATTTAAAGCATACCAAGTTGCATGATTTTTATTTTTTTGTACCTCAGGTTGAATTAAAAATATTGTCTGATCATTTAGTTGATTCTTTATAAAGGCATCGTTTTGCAGATTAAAGGAAAACCATCCTTCAGCATCAACTTTTTCTCCAAATAAATTTTGATTTTGTGAATAAGTAGTTAAACTTAATACAAGTACAATGGCAAGTAATGAAATGTTTTTCATGATTTTTAAATTTTTGGTAAATATTCTTATTAGTTTATTAAAGTAAAAAATGCAGTTATCATCCTTATTAATAAATGTATAACTGCATCTTTGAATTGTTGAAAATAGAGTCTTTATAAAATTACTTTATAAACCTCATTGTTAACTTTTACAACATATACACCTTTACCTGCAATTGTCAGTTCGAACGAATTTGCAATATAATTTTTCACTTCCATGCCATTAACATTAAAAACACATACTGTTTGGCCCATAGCCGACTCTGGCAATTGAATTTTGTTACCAATAACTTTTAAACCACCTGCAATCGGCATTTTAACATCTAACGTAGTGAAAGATGATTCATAACAACCCATATCAACTATTGAATTCTGAATACGTTCGCTATTAGCCAAATCCCGCGTAACTGTAGATGTAACATAGGCATTATTTCCTGCGTCAATACAGCTAGACCCTGAAGCAAGTTTAAAATCGGCACTTTCGATAGTCGATAACAATTTGTCTGTGCCATTAGCAGCACCCTGAAATCCGGTAGCGGCAACAAAAGG
>CAYXQZ010000096.1:0-11165 GCA_964466415.1 uncultured Paludibacter sp. | reverse complement strand
ACAATCTCGATGCGTCTAACTCTTAAACAAACACAAAATTTTATTCATTTAAAAAATTAAAGAGTATGAAACGCATTGTAATTTTTGTAGTTGCTGCCATAGTAGCTACATTGGCAGCACTCAACGCTGCTCCTGTAAAAAAGGATTCGATTATCCACAAAGAAATTAAAATTATTAAAACTGACGACGAAAAATCGCAAAAGGACTCCATTTTGTATTCCAAATTGTCGGGCGAACAACTTATTGTACTTAAGGGTCAGGAAGCACTGGTTGAGAGGGCGCGTATTGAAGCCGAAAACAATATAGATATGCCTCTAAATGGTTTTGGAATAGTAGTAATCTCCATTATGCCATTTATTTTTGTTCTTTTATTGTTGTCGATTATTGGTCGCGAACGCAACAAGGAATCGGTTCGTAAACACGATTTGTATCTGAAATCGCTCGAAATGGGACAAACCTTACCCGAAAACTTTTTCGATAAACCAGCTCCACAATCTGTATCTAGCAATATGAAACGAGGCATTCTTTGGTTAGCTGTTGGGGTGGCTTTGCTTATTTATTTTGTAATTATTCACAATAATATGGCGCTTATTATTGGAATTATTCCTACTTTTGTAGGCATTGGTTATTTATTGGTACATTTTTTAGATAAACCTAAAAATCAATAATGAGCAAAACGGATGATCTCCGCTGGGCATCGCAGGTAGCACTTTTTGGTGACAAATCGGCATTCGATAAGCTTACCCGCAAGTATCAATCGTCCATACGCAGGTTTTTTTTGAACCTGACTATGGGCGATGGTCCGTTAAGCGACGATCTGGCTCAGGAAACGTTTATCAAAGCATGGTTGAACATGACCTCGTTCAAAGGTTTGGCCAGTTTCTCAACTTGGCTCTACCGTATTGCTTACAATGTGTATTACGATGATGTACGTTCGCGGAAATCTTATACCGATATTGATACATTTGAAATAGATAGAACGCACCAAACGCAAAATGAGTATTCGCCCGAAAAGGCAGATATATATACTGCTTTGGCTCGGTTACGAAAAGAGGAGCAAACGGCTATTTTGCTATTTTACATGGAAGACCGAACGCATCCCGAGATTTCGAAAATTATGAATTGTCCGCTAGGTACTGTAAAAACCTATATTTTAAAAGGAAAAGAAAAAATGAATGTTTACTTAACAAATGCAGGTTATGGAAAATAAAGATATGATTTCAGCTTTTTTTGCCGATAATAAACAAGATATTTCCGATAATGGATTTAGTAATAAAGTAATAGCTCGTTTGCCCGAAACAGGTGACAAACAGTGGATTGTGATGATAATGGCAGCTTTAGGTACTTCAATAACCATCGTACTTGGATATTACAGCGGGTTATTTAATCTAATATGCAATTATTTGCAACAAGTTTCGCCTTTTATTTTGCTTGGTGCTTTTGTTTCGTTTCCATTAGCCACACTTTTTGTGGTTCTAAATCAGCGGAGAGTGTTTGCTTGATAGATTTTGCTTTATAAACATAATTTACATTTAAAAATTAACATCAATATCATAAAAAAGCAGTACTAATTTCAAGTCCTCTTTAGGGGATTAGGGGCAGTTTAAAATCAAATTTTGCCGCCCCAAGCCCCTAAAGGGGTGTAAATAATACTTTTGTCACTGATTTTTTATTTTTGAAGGGCATATAAACTTTATAACCTTACGAACTTTACGAACTTTATAACTTTACGAACTTTACAACTAAATTATAAATGCGTTATTTTTTAATTGCAGGCGAGGCTTCGGGCGATTTACATGCTTCGAACTTGATGCGTGAAATCTTGAAAGCAGATCACAAAGCAAAATTTTGTTTTTTTGGTGGTGATTTGATGCAAGTCGTTGGCGGAACAATGATAAAACATTACCGCGAAATGGCTTTTATGGGTTTTGTGGCTGTACTTAAAAACCTGAAAACCATACTTAAAAATATGGAGCTTTGCAAAAATGCTATTGCAGAGTTTCAACCCGATGTTGTAATTTTAATTGATTATCCGGGTTTTAATTTGCGAATAGCAAAACACATCAAAGAAACTTCGCAACTACCTGTATATTATTATATTCCACCCAAGATTTGGGCATGGAAAGAACATCGTATCAACGATATTAAGAAATACATCGACAAGGTTTTTACAATTTTTCCCTTCGAAACGGAATTTTACAAAAAACACAGTTATGCAGTTGATTATGTAGGCAATCCTACGGTTGATTCCATAGCTAATCGCCCGCTTCAAAGCCAGTCGTTCGAAGCATTTTGCACCAAAAACAACCTAATGCCCAAGCCCATTATTGCTTTGTTGGCAGGTAGTCGCAAGCAGGAAATTAGCTATTGCTTACCTCGCATGTTGGAAGCTGCAGCACAGTTCAAAGATTATCAGGTTGTGGTAGCAGGTGCACCAGGAATTGATGCTGCGTATTATTTGCCCTTTTTGAAAACCAAAAATACTCCCGTAATATTTGATCAAACCTACGAATTGGTAGCAAATGCTTCGGTGGCAGTTGTAAATTCGGGCACAGCAACGCTCGAAACAGCTCTTATTGGCACTCCACAAGTTGTGGTGTATTACGTAATGCTTGGCCGATTGGCTTATGTTGCCAAAAATATCTTCCTGAAAATAAAATACATTTCATTGGTCAATCTTATTTCGGAGCGCGAAACCGTAAAAGAGTTGATTGCACACAAATTTACCGCCAATAATATAGCCACCGAAATTGAATTAATACTCAATAATGCTGATTATAAGGCCGTAATGCTTGCCGACTATGAATTAATACGCGCTAAACTTGGTTCGCCTGGTACTGCTCGAAATGCGGCAAATAAGATAATTAATGAGCTGAAGGAAGGGTGAAAATAAAAGAAGAACCTTTACCCAATTCACTTTCAACCCAAATTTCACCATCTAGCTTGTTAATAAATTCTTTGCATAGGATTAATCCTAAACCCGACCCACTTTCGCCTTCTGTTCCAATTCCAGCTTGCAAATTACTGTCAATTCTAAACAATTTTTCCTTTTTATATTCTTCAATTCCATTTCCAGTATCAGTAACAGATACGTTTGCATAGCCATCTTTTTTGGTGGCAGCTACTGTAATTGTACCCGAAACTGGTGTAAACTTAACAGCATTCGAGAGCAGATTTCGTAATACAGTATCCAGCACATCGCTGTCCGTGTCAACAAAAATTTGTTCATTTATGGTATTATTTATTTCAATATTTTTGTTTGCAGCTTGAACCTGTGCAAAGCTTATACTGCTGTCGGTTAATTGCTTTAATTGATAACGAAATTTATTAATCGTCATTATTCCTGTTTGCGATTTTGACCATTTAAGTAAGTTTTCTAATAATTCGTGCCCGCGATTTGCCGACGAGCGAATGGTTAACAAATTTTCTTCAACCTCGTTAGGATTATAGTTTTTTATTTTAAGCAAAATATTAATATAATTTTTAATGCCAATAAAAGGGTTGCGAACATCGTGTGCAATGATCGAAAAAAACTTATCTTTTATTGCTATTTGCATTTCTAGTTCATCCGAATATTGCTTTATTTGTTCATTTCTCAGTTTTATTAGTAAATGAGTATTTACACGCGCCTGTAACTCAATAAAATCAAATGGTTTACTCAAAAAATCACTCGCTCCGTTTTGTAATGCTTTTCGTTTTGTTTCTACAGTAATATCAGCAGTTAAAACCAAAATTGGAAGATAACTAGTTGCAGGTATAATTTGTTTTAATTGTTCTAAAACATCAAAACCACTTATATATGGCATGTGTAAATCAAGCAAAATCATATCTGGTTCAAATTCCGTATATAAATCACAAACAGTTCTTGAATCTAGTGTTGTCAGAATATTAGTAAATTTTTGAATTTCCAAGAAATCTTTTAAAACTTCAATATTGGCTTGTTGGTCATCAACCAAAAGAATTTTTGCGTTTTTTAAATCAGAGTCTAACATATTTTATTTCAATGTTTTTTATTCGTAATGTATTTATCAATCAGATATAACAAGTCTGATATATTAAAAGGTTTAGTTATATATTTTTTAGCACCTAACTTAATTAACTTATTAACTTGATGCTGCATGCCATCTGCACTTAAAATAACCACCGGAATATTTTTTGTTTTGTCGTTATCCAGAATTAATGTTAGTACTTCACTTCCGTCAATATCAAGTAAATTCAAATCGAGTAAAATTAAATCAGGTTTGTGTTTAATTGCCATAGTTACAGTTTCGGTACCTGTCATATTTGTTATTAGCTCAATATTTGGTCGTTTTGTTGTCAGAATTTGCTCTAACAATTCAATATTGGATTGATTATCTTCGATATATAACAATTTTCCACATTTTTCATTCATTTCGTTTTTCATTTCTTTTGTCGTATCTGAATCTTCAAATAGCGCTTTTGGATTGTTGGTTTGTGGGAGCTCAAACCAAAATGTACTTCCTTGACCTATTGTACTGTCCACGCCGCAAGAACCATTCATAACTTCTACAAGCTTTTTAACAACGGAAAGTCCAAGTCCCGTACCTTCAATTTGTGTGTTATAGGCACCTATCCTTTCAAACGGAATAAACAATTTAGAGATATCTTCCTGTTTTATTCCAACACCAGTATCTGTAATTGAAACTCGGACAAATGCAATATCTTTGTTGTTCGATATTAATTCTGTTTTAATTTCAACACTTCCACCTTCATTGTTGTATTTTATTGCATTATCAAGCAAATTAAGCAAAACCTGTTTTAAACTCTGTCGGTCGGCACTTACATATAGTTGATTTCGGTTTGAATAAATAAGCTTTATTTCTATAAGCTTTTTAATAGCTAAAGGATTAATTATGTCCATCATTTCGTCGAAAACGCCTTTCAACTGTACAGGTTCAATTGATATTTTTAAGCGTCCAGCTTCAATTCGCGAAATGTCCAATACTTCGTTTATTAAATCAAGCAAATGTTTACCACTCTGCAATATATGATTGACTCCTCTTTTTTGGCTCACATTTAATTCACCCATTTCAAGTAATTGTGCAAAGCCAAGAATTGAGTTCATTGGTGTTCGAAGCTCATGGCTCATGCGCGATAAGAATTCACTTTTTGCCATATTGGCTTTTTCGGCTTCATCTTTGGCTTGTATAATTTTCTGTTCAGCCTGTTTGCGTTCAGTTATATCCAGTGCAATTCCTCCAAGTAGAGGTTCTCTTCCATTTCGGTTTATGGTGAATTTCTGAGTTTCATATTCATGTAGCTGACCGTCAAGTTGATACATACTTTCTTCAATTCGTTGATAACCCATTTGAATGGAGTTGATATCATCTGCCACAAATTTTTCCCCTAATTCACCTGGGAATACTTCTAACATTGTTTTTCCAATCCATTGTGACGCACCAAAAGCCATATCCATATACTTGTTTACAAATAATGTACGCCCTTCGTGGTCTTTTAAAAAAACAACAGCTGGTAAATGATCCATAAATGATGAGAATCTTTGTTCGCTTTCAAGAAGTGCCACTTCTGACTGTTTACGATTTGTTATATCTTCGAAAATATAGAACCTTCCATAATATTCATCATTTTTACCTCGTATTTGAGTTGAGAATCTGCGAACAGTTCGGTTATTTGTGAATGCTATTTCGTCTTCAACTATGACGCGGTTTTCTTCAGATTGAAGTGGTTTACACGATTCGGCAAAAGCAGGCACGTCAGCCAAAACAGGTAGACAAAATGGAATTATATCGTTGTTTTTAAATTTTCCTTGCTCCATTTGGTCTTCGATATGCTCGATGCCCCAAATTTTGCAAAACCGGTGATTGAAGTATAAGATATCATCTGTCCGGTTATCAACCACCAAAAATCCTAATGGAGATGAGTTCGACATTAATTCCAATAGTGATTTATTCCAGCGTAAATCTTTTTCAATCAATAATCGCTCATTTAATTCGCTTTCGAGTCTATTTTTTGCATCGTTCAATTGAAGTGTTCTTTCTTCAACTTTTCGCTCCAGATTGGTATTTAATTCAAGTAATTCTTTTTCTATTCGTTTTCGATGTGTTATGTCTTCTTCAACCGAAATATAATGCGTTATTTTTCCGTTCGAATCAGAAATTGCCGAAATTAGAGCTCCAGCCCAATAATATTCACCATTTTTCTTTTTGTTATGAAACTCACCTCTCCATTCTTTTCCATTTTTGATGGTTTCCCAAAGTACTTTGTATTCATCTTTGGATAATTCTCCCGAACTTAATATCCTCGGATTTTGTCCGATAAGATCGTTTTTGGTATATCCAGTGACTTTTGTAAAGGCAGGGTTTATATACTCAATTATACCATCTAAATTGGTTATAAATGTCATTACTTGACTTTGCTCAACTGCTTGCGAAATCTTTTTCAATTCAATTTCGGCGTTCTTTTTTTCAGTAATATCTCTGTATTTCCATAAATGACCACTGTAAACGTCATCAAGATATGTAGGAATATAATCGCGCTCGAAATACCGACCATCTGCCAATTCAAGTTCGTCGTTAAAAACTGCCACTTTGTTTGCAAGAATCTGATGAATATCATCAACAAATTTATCGGGGTTTTTAAATAGCATTTTACTTAGTTCGGCCGATTCGGTACAGTCGGCTCCACGCATTGCATCCGGTGGAGCGGGTATGCCAAACATATCGCAAAACAATTGATTGGTTAATTCTATATGTCGTGATGAACTTTCAAGTAAAATACCTTCCTTTAAATTTATAATCAGGTTGGTAAGAATAGCTGATTTTTCTTTTAAAGTGTTTTGGGCAAGTGTACGCTCAGTAACATCGCGAAAAACTGCATGAGCGCCTTCATATAAAGAGTTTTCGTTAAATTTTGGTTCAGAACTAACACTTATATATTTCAGACTCCCCTTTTGGGTAATTATTTGTAATTCATAATTATTCGAAATCCCTGATTGTCGCTTTTGTGTTTGTTCATTGATTTTTTCTTTTTCTGAGGGAGATAAAAAATTAAACAATGACATTTTCTCAAGATTATCACATTCAAATATTCTACAGGCAGCTTGATTTGCAAATGTAAATACTTCATTTTCATCAACAATTCCAATTCCTTCTGATTGAGTTTCAATAATTTTTTTGTATTTTTCTTCTGCTTTTTTTCGATCTGTAATATCATTGATACTCGAAAAAATGCAATTTTCATTATTGATATTAACAACTGATGACGACATTGCACCAATAATCACCTCTCCATTTTTCTTTCTAAAACGGAATTCAATTTCTGTGAATTTTCCATATTCATTGAGCATTTCAACTACTTTATTCCTATCTGTAACATCAACCCACAACCCGAGACTTTCGGAAGTGTTAGCAAGAGCCTCTTCCCTCGAAAATCCTGTAATAGAGCAAAATGCTTGATTTACCTCTATTAATTTACCATCGTCGATGCGCGAAATAATTACGCCGTAATTAGCTGTAAGAAAAGCTTTTGCATATTTTTCTTCACTAATAATTAAAGCCTTCTCAGCTTGCTTTAGCTCCGAAATGTCATGTATAATTGAGTATAAAAAGGTTGAATTTCCAAAGTTTATTGGACCCGAATATACTTCAACATCGCGTATTTCGCCGTTTGCCAACCGATGTTTAAAAAAGAAATGCCTTCGTTTATCAGCTATTGCGTTTTGCATTTCTGCAAACAATTCTTCGTTTGAAAGTGTATTTATTTCTGAAATATTCTTTTTACACAACTCATCTTTCGACCATCCATAAAACTTACTGGCAGCTGGATTTGCATCTATGATTTCGCCCGAAGTGGGATTTATCAAAAGCATTGTTAGGTAATTGTTCTCAAAAAAACGTTCATACCTCAATTTACTTTCATGGATATTTAATTCGTTGTCGGAACTTAGGCTTATATCACATTTTAATTTTTCGTTTTCTGCTTTAAGTGATTGTAATTCAGCAATAAGTTCGTCTTTTGATTTTTTATTGTAATTCATAGTGTATTAAAATTGTAATTGTACAATAGCACCATTAGGTAAATTATTTAAAACCTGAATGCGCCCATTATGAGCATCCATTATTAGTTTTATTAGTGCAAGACTAAGCCCTGGGTTTTTATCAATGTGCTTTTGGCCTACAGCAAATAATAAATATATTTTTTGTAATGCTTCGCACGAAAAACCTTTTCCTACGTCAATAAACTCAATTATTGTTTTATTCTTCTCAAAATAGGCATTAACTGTTATTGTACTATTATTTGGCGAATAGGTAATTGCATTTTTTATCAAACACTCAAAACATATTTTCAACAAATTATAATCTGCTTTAATAATGGATAAGTTTGCATCTTTTTGATATTCAATCTTTAATCGTTTCTCATTAAGTTTTGCTTGTAATTCGTTCTCAACTTGTCCTAAAATACTAACAAACGGTATTTCTACTAATTCTAATTTGTAAAATTTGGTGCGTAATTGTGTGATTAATAGTGCATGTAGCGAAAATTCTTCAAGTCGTTGAACCGAAGCTTCGAGGTATTGAAGATATTCGAGTAGTTGAGGCGAGTCAATTCGTTTTTTTAGTATTTCAGTAAATCCTTTTATACCATTAAGCGGAGTTCTTACTTCGTGGCTAATAATACTTAAAAACTCTAGTTTTGCTGTATTCAACAATTCTAATTGCTGATTCGCTATTATTATTTCATTATAGGCTTTTTGTAATTCGTTGGTACGTTCTTTTACTTTTATAGTTAATTCATTGTTCTTTTTTTCAATTTTTGAGTGCAGAAAACGCGTTTCTAATAAATTATTGATTCGGAGTCTAATTTCATTAATGTCAAATGGTTTTGTTATAAAATCTTTTGCACCAGCCCCAAGAGCTTTCTCTTTCGTTTCTTTTGAAGCATCGGCAGTAATAACCAAAATTGGCAAATATGATTTAACTGGAACCAATTTTTTTAAAACTTCCATTACTTCAAATCCGTTCATTTCGGGCATCATTAGGTCAAGCAATATCAAATCAGGTTCAAATGTTTGATAAAGTTCTACTATTTCCTGTGGTTTGTTTGAAGATGTAATATTTAAATATCCACTCGAATAAAGTATAGTTTCCAATAATTCAATATTCGAAATCAAATCGTCAATAATTAATATTCGTGCTTTTTTAAATTTGTTTGTAGTCATCAGATGTAAACTTAATTTTTAATAGCTTTATTTTATCTATACCATTCATCTTTTAATTTAAGAAATTCTATGATTTTTTGTTCCAAAAACATATTTCTACTTTTTAAAAGTTGATAAAAATACTTTGTTTCGAGTAAATTTTTAATACGCAAACTAACCTCAATTATATCAAATGGTTTCATAATGAAATCTTTGGCTCCACCAGCAAGCACTTTTTTCTTGTTTTCAGTACCTAAATCGGCAGTTAAAACTAAAATTGGAGTGAAATTATCTGAAAAGATTGAGTTCATTTTCTTTAATTTGATTATTTCAAGTATATCAAAACCAGAAAGTCCAGGCATAATCAAATCCAACAGAATTAAATCGGGTTCGAACGAAGTCAATAACGCTTCTACTGTGTAAGGGTCTGTTGTAAATTTTACATTTGTATAATTTTCGATTATCAGCATTGAAGTCAGAATATCAATGTTCGATTGTTTATCATCAACAATTAGTATTTTGGCGTCTTTAAAATTTGTATCTCTTATCATAATCTATTTAAAATTGTAGAATGAATAATTCATTTAATTTTTAGCACAAATGTAAGTAATTTATTTGTTTAAAATTCAATAATGATGACTTAACTTATTACATTCTATCCAAAATGCTCGTATTTATGTAAAATAATGATTTTGAATAATTTAAATGCTACATGTGATGGAATAAATATAGATTTATACTTTATTTATTACTACAAATTACTAAATGTTGTAATAGCTATATAAAAACAAAACAAGCATATTTTTATGGGAAAAATATGCTTGTTAAATATGTAATTAGAAATGAATCTAAAACTAGTTTATAAAGTATCGCTTCTTAAACTTAAATGCCAAATTCACCAACGCTATCATTACCGGCACTTCAACCAATGGACCAATAACAGCCGCAAATGCTTCGCCCGAATTGATGCCAAAAACTGCTATGGCAACTGCAATTGCCAGTTCAAAATTATTGCTGGCAGCTGTAAACGATAGGGTAGTGGATTGCTCGTAATTGGCTCCTGCTTTTTTGCTCATCCAAAACGAACCGACAAACATAACTACAAAGTAAATAAGCAGCGGTACGGCTATCAATACCACATCGAATGGAATTTTTACAATGTATTCGCCTTTGAGCGAGAACATTACCACTATGGTGAATAGCAAAGCGATTAGCGTTAAAGGTGAAATTTTTGGAATAAACTTGGTATTATACCACGTTTTGCTTTTTACCCGAACGAGAATATAGCGTGTCAGAAAACCAGCTATAAACGGAATGCCCAAGTAAATAAATACACTTTCGGCAATCTGCCCAATGGTGATTTTGGAAACGGCATCGCTTGTAGGGATGCCAAACCAAGCGGGAGCAATAGCAATAAAAAACCACGCATATACCGAAAAGAAAAGCACTTGAAAAATACTGTTAAAGGCCACTAATCCTGCTGCATATTGCGTATCGCCTTTGGCCAAATCGTTCCAAACTATCACCATAGCTATACAGCGAGCCAGCCCAATCATAATTATTCCATATACATAAGGCAGGTTGGAGTTGTTTTCGCCGGGGAAGAATTTGAATAACAATACTGCCAACCCGAACATCAATACGGGTCCGATTATCCAGTTTTGTATCAATGATAAAGTGAGAATTTTGGTGTTGCGAAAAACTTCGCCTAATTCCTCGTATTTTACTTTTGCCAAAGGTGG
Organism: uncultured Paludibacter sp.; assembly: GCA_964466415.1. GTDB lineage: Bacteria > Bacteroidota > Bacteroidia > Bacteroidales > Paludibacteraceae > Paludibacter. The sequence goes on along the minus strand of CAYXQZ010000096.1, from coordinate 245 downwards.
ATACATCATGACGATTAAGCCAATAGCAATGGGAATATTGGTTGTGCCAACCGACAAGCTATTCCAAAAATCAGCAATCTGTGGAAATAACCAACCTGAGGCCACGCCAATTGCCATAGCAAGGAATATCCAAAGCGTGAGGTACCGGTCAAGAATTTTGAGTTTCGTTTTCATTTTCTAGCTTTTTAATAAGCTCATTAGTTATTTGAACAGCTCTTGCTACATAAAGAGGACAATTAGATTTA
>CAYXQZ010000095.1:0-11180 GCA_964466415.1 uncultured Paludibacter sp. | reverse complement strand
GAAAAACGGGACTTCCCGATAGTAATCGGGATAAACTTCTCGTCCCGTTACAAAAGTTGTCTTTATTTTCGATTGAGCGAAAAACGGGACTCGAACCCGCGACCCCGACCTTGGCAAGGTCGTGCTCTACCAACTGAGCTATTTTCGCAATTTGTTTTTGGTATTCAAATAATCCGCTGATTAATTGTTAACTTGCCAAGGTCGATACGAGTCGATTCATTGGGGCAAGGTCGTGCTCTACCAACTGAGCTATTTTCGCAATTTGTTTTTGGTATTCAAATAATCCGCTGATTAATTGTTAACTTGCCAAGGTCGATACGAGTCGATTCATTGGGGCAAGGTCGTGCTCTACCAACTGAGCTATTTTCGCAGTAAAAAGAACTATTTTCGCAATTTTTAATTATCAATTATTAATTGTTAATTATCCAAAGCGGGTGCAAAGATAAGTCCATTTTTTGAATTTCCGAAATTTTTTGAATAAAAAAATGCCGCATTTTCAAATTTTATACAAAAAAAGCAGACCAACAACCAGTTAGCCTGCCTAATTTAAGTCTTGGGTTTATTACACTAGCGCAACAAACAATTCTCCTTCTACTTCGGTAAAGCTAATTTTGCCTTCGCGGGCTAACCAACCTAATGCAAGGTTTAAATCTTTTTCGGCTAATTTAGTGGCTTTTTTAACAGCTTTGACATTTTGCTCGCCTACTGTCAATGCGCTCCATACTAAACCGGCATTGTTTCCAATCTTTTCGTTTAACATAAAAGTTTGAGTTTTTTAAGTTGTATACTAAACAATTTCGGCACAAAGATACGAAAAATATGTTATATAACACAAATTTGTAAGAAAGCCTTAAAAAATCAACTAAACAACAATGCTTTTTTATCCATATAAACGACTTGTATGACATAAGTATTACAAAATAGTTGTCAATATTTAACCATAGCCTATAAAAAATGGAATATGTCATTTTTTTCAATTAATTAAAGAAATATTTCTCTAATTAATTTTGAGAATAAAAAAAATATAGTACTTTTGTACTGCCTTAAAAAGGCCATAAAACAAACGAGAGAATAAACAAATAATAATTCAATTAAACAAAAAAAAATGGCAAATTTGGATTTAAGCAAGTATGGCATTGTGGGCAATATAGAAATTGTACACAATCCAACTTACGAAGAATTGTTTCAGGCAGAAATTGACCCTGCAAACGAAGGATTTGAAAAAGGTGTATTAACTACATCAGGTGCAGTATCAGTTGATACAGGTAAATTCACAGGACGTTCACCTAAGGACAAGTTTTTTGTGAAAGATGCAGTAACCGATGAACATTTGTGGTGGGATGGCGTTATTAATCGCCCTACAACTCCCGAAGTATTTGAACATTGCAAAAACTTAGTTACAACTCAACTTTCTACTGCAAAAAAACTATATGTAGTTGATACATTTTGCGGTACTAACGAAGATACTCGTTTGAAAGTTCGTTTTATTATGGAAGTTGCATGGCAAGCTCACTTTGTGACTAACATGTTTATCCGTCCTTCGCACTACGAATTGGCTAACTATGGTGAACCAGATTTCGTATGTTTGAATGGTTCTAAAACTACTAATCCTAACTGGAAAGAGCAAGGATTAAACTCTGAAGTATTTACCTTGTTTAACATGACTACCAAAATGCAAGTTATCGGTGGTACTTGGTATGGTGGTGAAATGAAAAAAGGTATTTTTGCTTTGCAAAACTACTATTTGCCGTTGAGAGGTATGGCTTCGATGCACTGCTCTGCCAATGTTGGTAAAGATGGTGATGTAGCAATTTTCTTCGGACTTTCAGGAACTGGTAAAACAACACTTTCGGCTGACCCAAAACGTTACCTTATTGGTGATGACGAACATGGTTGGGATGATAATGGTGTATTTAACTACGAAGGTGGTTGCTATGCTAAAGTAATCGACTTGGAAATGGACAAAGAACCAGATATCTGGAGAGCTATCCGCCGCGATGCTTTGTTGGAAAACGTAACTGTTGGTGCTGATGGTACTCCTGACTACACTGCTGCTGCTTCGAAAACAGAAAACACTCGTGTTTCTTATCCAATTTATCATATCAATAAAATTGTTTCTCCTTCACGTGCTGGTCACGCTTCGAAAATTATTTACTTGTCGGCCGATGCATTTGGTGTATTGCCTCCAGTATCAATTTTGGACGAACAATCAGCTCAATATCACTTCCTTTCAGGCTTTACTTCAAAATTAGCTGGAACAGAACGTGGTATCACTGAACCAGTTCCATCATTCTCTCCTGCATTTGGTGAGGCTTTCTTAACTTTGCACCCAACTATGTATGCAAAAACATTGATTGGAAAAGCTAAAGAACACAACGCTAAAGTTTACTTGGTAAACACTGGTTGGAACGGAACAGGAAAACGTATTTCGTTGAAAAACACCCGTGCAATTATTGATGCAATTATCGACGGTTCAATCGAAACTGCACCAACAGTACATGTGCCAATTTTGAATCTTGTAGCTCCTACTGCTTTAAATGGTGTTGATGCTGGAATTCTTGACCCACGTGACACTTACAGCGATGTAGCTGAATGGGAAACAAAAGCAAAATCGCTTGCTGCAAAATACCTCAAAAACTTTGAGCAATACTGCGATAACGACGATGCGAAAGCATTGATTCCTTCTGGACCACAATTGTAAGAAGAAGCCCCCTAAATCCCCCTGAAGGGGGACTTAAATACAGAATTAGCTGTTCGATGAATTTCGGACAGCTCATTTTTTTACAAGTATAAATCATTTTTCAAAAAGAAATTTTCAAAAATATTGTATCTTTGCATTTCAAACAAAATACAAATTATTTATTTACAATTATAACAAAGTAAATGTCTGACGATAAAAAAGTTATATTTTCGATGGTAGGCGTAAGCAAAACCTATCCACCACAAAAAAAAGTATTAAACAATATCTACCTCTCGTTTTTTTACGGAGCTAAGATTGGGATAATTGGTTTAAATGGTTCAGGTAAATCAACATTACTAAAGATTATTGCCGGAGTTGAAAAAACGTTTGATGGTGAGGTTGTATTTTCACCCGGTTATTCGGTTGGCTACCTCGAACAAGAGCCACAACTCGACCCCGAAAAAACAGTGAAAGAAATTGTACAAGAAGGTGTGCAAGAAGTGGTTGATATGCTTGCCGAATACGAACGCATCAACGAACAATTTGCAGAACCCGATGCTGATTTCGACACTTTAATTGCCCGTCAGGGAGAATTACAAGAATTACTTGACCATGCCGATGCTTGGAATTTAGATAATAAATTGGAACGCGCCATGGACGCACTTCGTTGCCCCGATGAAGATGCAAAGGTGTCTGTTTTATCGGGAGGTGAACGCCGCAGGGTTGCTCTATGCCGATTATTACTCCGCCAGCCCGATATTTTATTGCTCGATGAGCCAACCAACCACTTGGATGCCGAGTCGGTAGAATGGTTGGAACATTACCTACAACAATATGCTGGTACTGTAATTGCCATTACGCACGACCGCTACTTCTTGGACAATGTATCAGGTTGGATTTTGGAACTTGACCGTGGCGAAGGAATTCCTTGGAAAGGGAATTACACCTCGTGGTTAGAGCAAAAAACAGCGCGCATGGCAGGCGAAGAAAAACAAGCAAGCAAACGCCGCAAAACTTTGGAACGCGAACTGGAATGGGTACGTATGGCTCCAAAAGCGCGACATGCCAAAGGGAAAGCACGTATCGAAGCGTATGACAAACTTATAAACGAAGACCAAAAGGAAAAAGAAGAAAAATTAGAAATTTTTATTCCCAATGGACCTCGTCTGGGAAATAAAGTAGTGGAAGCAATAGGTGTTGATAAAGGTTTTGGTGAACGTTCGCTTTTCGAAAATCTGAATTTTATGCTTCCACCAAATGGAATTGTAGGTATTATTGGACCAAATGGTGCTGGTAAAACTACGCTTTTCAGACTGATGATGGGACTTGAAAAAGCCGACAAAGGAACTTTTGAAGTTGGTGAAACTGTAAAAATTGGTTATGTGGACCAAAGTCATACCGATATTGACCCAACAAAAACAGTGTATCAGGTAGTGTCAGGTGGAACTGAATTTATACGTGTAGGCGGCAAGGAAATTAATGCCCGAGCATACTTATCTCGCTTCAATTTTGCTGGTGGTGACCAAGAAAAGCTTTGCGGAATTTTATCGGGTGGTGAGCGAAACCGCTTACACTTGGCAATTACCTTAAAATCCGAAGCCAACGTATTATTATTGGACGAACCTACCAACGATATTGACGTAAATACCTTGAGAGCCTTGGAGGAAGGACTTGAAGCATTTGCTGGATGTGCCGTAGTTATATCGCACGACCGCTGGTTTTTGGATCGTATTTGTACACACATCATTGCATTCGAAGGTAATTCAGAGATTTTTGTATTCGAAGGATCGTATTCGGAGTACGAAGAAAACAAGAAAAGACGTTTGGGCGATGAAGGACCGAAACGCATAAGATACAAGAAACTTATTGTATAAACCAGTAAGAAATATATTGACAAAAAACCGAATTGTGCTCGTTACAATTCGGTTTTTTTGTACAGCACCACCTTTTTATGTATATTTGCATTATAAAAATACATTTACAAGAAACAAATCAACTAATATTGAAAAAATGGAAGAAGAAAAAATAACGGGACTTCCCGAAAACGCCTCACGTGAACTACTTGCTGGCGAAGAGTACAAACCACTACTATCGGCCGACAAGAACTACCCAGAAACAAATTTTCGTTCAGTAGGTTGGGGTTTATTTATGGCGGTTTTGTTTTCGGCAGCTGCTGCTTATCTTGGTCTAAAAATTGGGCAGGTATTCGAAGCAGCTATTCCAATTGCCATAATTGCAGTAGGTTTATCAAGTGCATCGAAACGTAAAGGAGCATTGGGCGAAAATGTTATTATTCAATCCATTGGAGCAAGCTCAGGAGTTGTAGTAGCCGGAGCAATTTTCACCTTACCAGCCTTGTATATTTTACAAGCGAAGTATCCTAATATTACGGTCAGTTTTATGCAGGTTTTCCTAAGTTCATTATTAGGAGGTATTTTAGGCATCTTATTTATGATACCATTTCGTAAATATTTTGTTTCGGATATGCATGGCAAATATCCTTTCCCCGAAGCTACCGCTACTACTCAGGTTTTAGTATCGGGCGAAAAGGGCGGCGACCAAGCCAAACCTTTAATTATGGCTGGCGTAATTGGTGGTTTATACGATTTTGTTATTGCAACCTTTGGCGCTTGGAGCGAAACATTTACAACTCGGGTATTACCCTACGGCGAACAAATAGCCGACAAAGCAAAATTGGTTTTTAAAAACAATTTAGGGGCAGCAGTTCTTGGCTTGGGTTATATAATTGGTTTTAAATATTCTGCCATTATTGTTGCTGGGTCGGCATTAGTGTGGTTTGTAATTGTGCCATTATTGCCATTACTTGGCGATAATATTATACACATATTAAATCCTAATTTCACACAAGCACTCAGCGATGTAGCCCCGGAAGTTATTTTCAAAGAATTTGCTCGTCACATTGGGATTGGTGGCATAGCCATGGCAGGTGTAATTGGCATAATTCGTTCGTGGAGCATTATAAAAGGGGCAGTTGGGTTGGCATCGAAAGAATTTAAAAGCAAAGGTCCAGCAGCTAGTGTACAAGTGAAACGCACACAACGCGACCTTCCAATGAAAATTATTACAATTGGAGTTGCTATTGCTTTAATTTCGACTTTTCTATTTTTCTACTTTGGAGTTGTAAACTTTAACTTAATGCATGCTGTAGTTGGTATAATTGTAGTGGCTGTTATTGCATTTTTATTTACCACTGTAGCGGCAAATGCTATTGCTATTGTAGGCACTAATCCAGTTTCGGGAATGACCTTAATGACGCTTATATTATCGTCGGTAGTAATGGTAGCTGTTGGCTTAAAAGGCGAAGCAGGTATGGTGGCTGCTCTTGTAATTGGAGGGGTGGTTTGTACTGCATTATCCATGGCTGGCGGTTTTATCACCGATTTAAAAATTGGATATTGGATAGGAACTACACCAGCCAAACAACAAACTTGGAAGTTTTTAGGAACATTAGTTTCGGCAGCTACAGTAGGTGGAGTTATAATGATTTTGAATAAAACGTATGGATTTACAGGCGAGAATGCATTAGTAGCGCCTCAAGCAAATGCCATGGCGGCTGTTATTGAGCCACTTATGTCGGGCGCAGGTGCACCATGGTTTTTGTATGCAATAGGAGCAATTATTTCAATAATACTTGCATTTTTACAAATACCAGCATTAGCATTTGCATTGGGCATGTTTATACCTATGGAACTCAATGCCCCATTAATGATTGGTGGTTTAATAAGCTGGTATGTATCAACGCGTTCGAAAGATAAAGCATTAAACACTGCTCGTCATGAAAAAGGAACATTACTTGCATCCGGATTTATTGCAGGTGGCGCTTTGATGGGCGTAGTTAGTGCAGGTTTGCGATTTGGTGGTATTGATTGGATGAATGCAGAGTGGGTTGAAAGTAATGGTGCTCAATGGCTCGGATTAGCAATGTACGGTGCCATTATAGGATATTTGATTTGGGATTCTATGCGAGCAAAAAAAGAAATGTAGAATCATAGAATTTGACAAAAAAAGAACGCAATTGATATTGCGTTCTTTTTTTTGTCTTATCTTCCGGATTGTACAATATAGTTTCGGAGTTCGTTATTAAATTCATCATTCTCAATTAGGTCTTCCAAATTGATATGCATTCGGTAACGCCAACTGTACTTCGAGTTCGAAGGCACATTTATGCGTTCTTCGTGTGGATTTTCCCTGCGGAGTTTATCGGAGATGCTCAATAAATCCTGCAATTGAAAAATAGCCCACATAGCTGGGGAGTAAAGATGCTGCAATAAAATATCCCTACAAATCCACCATTCGCAGAAAAATGGCGCTTCGCCCCAATGCCCAAGTTGCGAGTTATAGAAACGCTGTGTCACGCCACGGTCCTCTTCCCACCAACCACGTATAGTACTCATATCGTGAGTCGAAGGCGTAACTACCGAGAGATAAGGAGCATTTGACGGATGGAAAAACTCTATTTTGTCCGATTTTGGTGCACGTTGCACTTCTAAACTCAATATTGAAAGTTCGTTCATAACCGAAGTAACACAGGACGTCATCATACCCAAATCTTCGCCACAAATAAGCATGTTAGTAGCTCGCTTTAAGGCTGGCAGTTTTTCCATACCCGATTTATACCAGTATGTATCCTGACGGCGGAAGAAGTAATCAACATACAATTCGTTCAGTTTGTGTTGCGTGTACTGATCAAGTTCTTTAAATGTGCGCAAGGAATGCATCCCAAAACGAGGATAAAACTGCAACCCATTGGTACCTTCAGCTTCGAAAAATAAAACATTAGATATTAAATCGAATAAACCCCATTTAACGCGCTCTCCGAATTTGCCTTCATTAAAAAGCTTTTCGACCGAAGCTTGCGATGTATATGACGGTTTCAATCGAAGTACCCAACCATCTTCTATTTGCAAACAATTTGTTTTCACCCACGCAGCATCTTCGGCAAAAAAATCCCAAAGAATTGCATCGGTAATATATGGTTTACAAAAGCGATTATAATCGAACCATATACCTTTGTCAGCAAATTCGCTTATATAAATTGGCGTTGAAGGAAACAAATGGCCCATTATGCCTTCGACTTGACTGGTTGGGATTTGCCAAATACGGAAGAACCCAAGAATATGGTCGATACGGAATGTGTCGAAATAATTTGACATTTGCGAAAAGCGCTTTTTCCACCAATCATAGCCCGTACGCTTTATCATATCCCAATTATAAGTAGGAAGTTCCCAGTTTTGACCTTTTATGGCAAACATATCAGGCGGTGCTCCTGCCTGGCAATGCATGTGAAATAGTTCAGGCGAAACCCACGTATCCACACTATTGCGATTAACGCCAATTGGAATATCGCCTTTGAGTACTACACCATGTTCGTGCGCATAAGTAGCTGCTTTACTTAACTGTAAATGAAGGTGAAACTGAATGAAATAATTAACAGCCACATCGTCGAAATGACTTTGATCAGGAGCTACAAAAGCATCAATCGCACTTTTATCAAAACGTGCAAACTCCTTCCAATTGCGATAATCAGGAGTTTCGTTTTTGTCGCGCAATACACAATAGGCAGCATAGGGCACAAGCCAATATTCGTTTTGAGTAAAAAACGCCTTAAATTCTTTGTTTTTCAAGAACTTATCTTTTTGCAATAAATACAATTCGCGGACATATTTCAATTTAAAATTGACCACATCCATAAATGGAATAAGTTCTTCGGCATTAAACTTGGGTTGGAGTGTCTTGTACTCGACACTTAAAATATGTGTTGAAGGCAATTTACCTAATGAAGGTAGATTCAGAAAAAGCGGATTTAATGCAAATGCCGAAATAGCAGCATAAGGTAATACATCTGCTTCGGTGTGTGTACCTATCGTATCGTTAAGTGGCAAAACCTGAATGAGTTTCAATCCCGATTTCTCAGCCCAATCGACCAGCAAAAGCAAGTCGGAAAAATCGCCAACACCAAAACTATTTTTTGAACGCAAGCTAAAAACGGGAATTCCTACACCAGTACCACGCCAGTTTGGCTGTTGCACACGCATAAACCCATCGTGAATACACACAACAGATTTCTTAGCATTTAAAACAGGACTCACCCTATCGGAGCCCGATTCGAAATTGCAGAATTTATTATCCTCGGGATCGTACAAACCATACTTATAATGTAGTTCATGTTGCAATTTCGATAAATCGAGTTTACATTCCCATTCGCCCGTATCTAATTTATTCAACAAAATAGGCTTATTAACAGACCAATTCCCAGTTTTATCGCTATCGCCTACCATACAAACAACCGTGTTATGAGGAATAAACGGCGCATTTACTTTGAAAACATGTGTGAATTTAGTATTGTTGATAGGTTCCGAAACTTCATGCTCATCGCGCAACAAAACATTTTTAAAAGGAGCAGTCAGGAAAGTATTTTCGATAGCCGAAGGCGAGTTCCAAGTATCATGACAAAAAACATAATCCGAATGGAGCAAAGAAAGATCACAGGTACGTTCATCGCCCCATTCTTCGAAGTACTGCCCATCGTTTTCATTTAGCAAAACGTATTTGTAATTAAACGATTTTACATCCGTCACATCAATATCTCCAAGCCAATCTTCTTTGTACTGAAAGTTGAGCGCCAACGCTTTTGATAAATCGCCATTACCAAGTTGAGGAATATTGCCCGTAACAAGCAATCGTTGTCCCCAAAAAGTAAAATACGCTATTTTAAAATGAATTTTCATATATATCTGAGATTTAACACTATAACGACAATCGTTGTGTATTCGATTTCAAAAGTAATGTTATTTGACAAGATGGGTTTTTAAAACAATCAAAATGTACTGAAAATTCATTTCAAACGTTTGCATTGTATTATTGCTTCCAAAAATTAAAGCATCTCCATTTGAATATTTATTCCATTTCAAATCATTATTATTTTTAATAAAAAAAGGTGTTACATTTCTGATAAAATTACGTACTTTTGCAAAAAATTACCAACCCGTAAAAACTGCAAATTATGTCAGTAGTATCATCATTCAAAATTTTTTCAGGAACTAGTAGCCAGTATTTGGCCGAAAAAATGGCAAAAAGCCTTGGATGCTCACTTGGTAAAATGAAAATACAACATTTTTCGGATGGCGAATTTTCGGTTTCGTTTGAGGAATCCATTCGTGGTCAATACATTTACCTTGTTCAATCCACTTTTCCGAATTCAGACAACTTGATGGAGTTGTTGCTAATGATTGATGCTGCTAAACGAGCATCGGCGTACAAAATAATTGCTGTAATTCCGTATTATGGTTGGGCTCGACAAGACAGAAAAGACAAACCACGCGTTTCGATTGGGGCCAAATTAATAGCCGATATGCTAAGCGTGGCTGGTGTAGATCGTATTATAACTATGGATTTACATGCCGATCAAATTCAAGGATTTTTCAACATTCCAGTTGATCACCTTTATGGCTCAACTGTATTTGTTCCTTATATAAAATCATTAAATCTTGAAAATTTGGTTATTGCATCGCCCGATGTGGGTGGAACAAAACGTGCTGGCTCCTATGCTAAACACTTGGATGCACCCATGGTTTTAGGGCATAAAACACGCGAAAAAGCGAATGTAGTTGGCGAAATGACCATAATTGGAGATGTAAAAGACAAAAATGTAGTTATTGTTGACGATATGGCTGATACTGCAGGCACACTTTGCAAGGCAGCTAATTTAATAATGGACAAAGGCGCAGCAAGTGTAAGAGCCATAGTAACACATGGCGTAATGTCGGGCAAAGCCATAGATAATGTTATGAATTCGGGCTTAACCGAAATTGCTTTTACCGATTCTATCCCGTTCGATTGTTCTCGTTGTTCAAAAGTACGTATCCTTACCATTGCCGATATGTTTGCCGATACAATACATCGTGTTCAGGAACACAAATCAATAAGCGAGCAATACTTAATGTAAAAAAAAACCCCTGCAACAATTTAGTTACAGGGGTTTGTTTTTTAAAACGATTGATTTATCAATTGTTTTCGATCCAAGTAGCAATCCACTGTCCTACTTCTGAAGTGGAATATGCTTTTCCATCATTGGCGATATCTTCAGTTACCACATTAGCATCCATACTAGCTGTTACGGCTTTACGGATAATAGCACCTTCCTCCATCATGCCAAATGCATATTCGAACATTAAAGCAGCCGAAAGAATTGTAGCTAATGGGTTAGCAATATTTTTGCCAGCAGCCTGTGGATACGAACCGTGAATTGGTTCAAATACCGAAGTATGAATACCAACCGAAGCCGAAGGAAGCATTCCTAACGAACCTGTAATTACCGATGCTTCGTCGGTTAGTATATCGCCGAAAAGATTTTCGGTTACCAATACATCGAAACTTTTAGGCCATTGAATAATTCGCATAGCTGCATTATCTACAAACATAAATTCGGTCTCAATATCAGGATATTGAGGCGCAATTTCCTGACCAATCTGACGCCACA
>CAYXQZ010000094.1:4711-11193 GCA_964466415.1 uncultured Paludibacter sp. | reverse complement strand
ATATATTGATTTATATAAATCGCATCACGAAACTATAAAACATCATTCTACAGAAGTGATGAATGTGGGGCGTGATGCTTCGTTTGCTCAGTTCGAAGCCTTGGGTTTCCCAACTACGCAACTCGAAAATTACAAGTATACCGACTTAACCGAAGCGCTTTCGGCCGATTATGGTCTGAATATCACGCGCTTGAAAATGCCTGTAAATCCTTACGAAGTTTTCACTTGCGATGTTCCTGGCATACATTCGTACCTCTACTTTGTGGTGAACGATGGTTTTTATCCTGTAAACGATAAACGAAATGATGCACTACCCGAAGGTGTTATTATTGGTAGCATGAGCGAGGTATCAAAGTCGCACCCCGAATTGGTATCAGCCTATTTTGCCAAACTAAGTTCGCAGAAATACGATGGTTTAGTGGCTTTCAATGGTGCTTTTGCGCAAGATGGATTTTTTATGTACGTACCCAAAAATGTACAGTTGGATAGGCCAGTGCAATTGGTAAATATAATGCGTTCGGATGTTGATTTTATGGCTAATAGTCATAATTTGATAATTTTGGAGGAAGGTGCCAAAGCGCAATTGCTTGTGTGTGACCATACCATCGACGATGTGCGTTTTGTAACCAACCGTGTAACGGAAGTGTTTGTAGCTGAGCATGCTAGTTATGAACATTATAAGCTTGAGAATACGCATATAAAAACGACCAATTTAGCCACATTGCTTATCGACCAAAAAAACTCATCGAATGTATTGGCCAATGTGATTACCTTGCACAATGGTTTGACGCGTAACACCATAGAAATTGATGTAAATGGCGAACATTGCGAAACGACTTTAGCTGGTATGGTTATTGGCGACAAGAAACAGCAGGTTGATAATTTTACGTCCATTATTCACAGCAAACCTAATTGTAACAGCCGCGAACTATTTAAATATGTGCTCGACGATACTGCTAAAGGAGCTTTTACGGGTAAGTTGTATGTGGCACGCGATGCTCAGAAAACGGCTGCATTTCAGACTAATAAAAATATTTTACTGAATCGCACGGCCAAAATGCGCACCAAACCGCAGTTGGAAATTTATGCCGACGATGTAAAATGTTCGCATGGCGCCACAATAGGTCAGTTGGACGAATCGGCATTGTTCTATATGCGTCAGCGTGGAATTCCTGAGAAGGAAGCCAAACTATTGTTGATGTTTGCCTTTACGGCCGATGTTATCGATAATATTAAAATTGAAGCCTTGCAGGATCGTATTAAAATGCTGGTTGAAAAGCGTTTACGTGGCGAACTTTCGAAGTGCGAAGGTTGTGTTATTTGCCAATAACAATTTTCTGGGTTTTTGTAGTCCCATTTCCCGATACTTTCAAAATGTATATTCCACTTGCAAAGCCAGCTGTAGAAATGCTGGCTTGTTTGTTTGAAAGAGCACCCTTGTAGAGTATCAACCCCGAAATTGAATACAGCGTTGCTGACAAGTTTCCAGTGTGTTGTGTGTTGATAATTAGCAGATTAGATGCATTGTTTTGATATACCCTAATTTCATTATCCGTTTGTTTAAGTACATCAATCATAGCCGGAAGATAAGCACACGCTGTTTGAAAATTAGGAATTCCATGTCCCAAACGATAGGTGGGATTGGAATACAAATTGGCACTTTGCTTGGCCGATTGTATCAAGGTTTGAATTGAAAAACTGTTGAAATTTGCTTTGGCATATTGCAAAAAACAAGCAAACATACCAGCCATTACAGGTGTAGAATACGATGTGCCATTTCCACTCGATAATCCACCTGAAGTATTTATATAGGCAGTAGCAGTTCCCATTGCACTTATATCGGGTTTTTGTCTGTTATCCGAAGTAGGGCCATAAGAGGTAAATGTGCTGGGAATACCAGTTGATTCAGCTGCCCCAACTGTAACAATATCAGCCGCATCGGCCGGCACTCCAATATAATGCCAAGTTTTATTACCGTCGTTACCCGCACTATTACAAACCAAAATTCCTTTTTTGACAGCCATTGTTGCAGCTTTACTAGCACGCGAAAAAGTGCCATTCATATTAGCATAGGTATAATTTAGCACAGGGTCGTCGAAAGTAGTATATCCCAACGAGGAATTTGCAACATCAACTCCCACACTATCAGCAAATTCGATACCCGATACCCAAAAGTCGGTTTCGCTAACATATTCTGTTGGAGCATATTCGGTACGTATTAACCAATACGAAGCATGAGGAGCAGCGCCAAGATATTGATTGGGTAAATTACCAGCCATTATGGATAAAACATTGGAACCATGTGCATCCGAACCATAAATATTGGGTGTTAATTCCGTAAAATCTTTGGTGCCTAGCAGTCGGCCTTGCAAACGTAAACTGTCAAAACCCGGATTATTATTAACATTCGAAAATCCGGCATCGAGTACCGCTACATGAATATTTTTACCAGTATAACCTAAATTATGAAGGTACGAAGCGTTTATTTGATTTAATTGTGTAGCCGCAGTGCCATAATTAAGTACTTGAGGTTCGAACTTTACTCTGCGAGGTGCGGTTTGTGCTACTTCAACTTTACCTGTGTATTTGGCCCATTTTACAAACGAGAGATTGCGTACTTGGCTCATCGACGATGAATCGGTTACTAACACAGTTATTCCATTCATCCATTTGCTTCTACAAATCACTTTGTGTCCCAAATTCGAAATTTGATTAATATATGTTTGATTTACAGGCAAATCGGTGGAGTCAATTGCTATGTTAAATGTAGCACGGCGAGCAATGGCACGTGCCGATAAATAATCGCTTGGAGTTGATAAACTAAAGCTTGTGTTATTTTTATTGGCAAATTGCACATAAAAATAATACTTCGTAATAGCCGATGCGTATTGAATCGAAAAGAATAATACGATTGAAAAAGCAATTATTTTAAGTCTCATACTATCTATTTTTTAATTTTTTGCCACACACTTACTTCGGTAGTCAATACTTCACTTTTTCGGGATGAAATACGCTTGTTAAAATCCAAATTTACGGGTTTACCTACTTGAACAAATTCGGGCTGCAATAGTTCGGCTATACCTTCGAACGAAATAACCGGTTCACCATCCTTTTTAAAACCACCTGGCCAATGCGACCGACCAATATTGGTGCTTTCCCAATCGTAAGTAGCTGCAATTATCAATAAGCCATTCTCGTTTAAACGCTCATGTATGTGTTTTAAAAATATTATTGGGCAAATTAATTCTTCCAATAAATTTGGCAAAACAATTATATCGTAACCAGTATAAATTGGCTTTAAATTGTTTGGATTATCCTGCATAAAAAGCATTTTATCAGGCTTTAAGTCGAATTTAAAATTTTCCAAAACCAACTCACGGTAAAATACCAATTCGCCCTCATCTTTTACAATGTAACGTACTGAACCTTTTTCGTTTAACTGTATAGGTATGCGAATAAAGCGCGCCGAGAAATCGATAGCAGTAATATGTGCCACATCGGGTGCTAGCTCAAAAGCCAATCGACCTGTGTCAGCATTTAAATCCAAAATGGTTTTCGAGCTTAAGCTTCCGGTTTTGCGAATTAGCTTTGCCAGTTTTTTGTAAAAATCTACATTTCCACCAAAAGCATCACCCCAATTATTTTCGCAGGAGTTAGCTACTTCAATATCAGTTTCGTACGTACTTGTTTCTATTTGGAGTTCGGCATCCGACTGTACTAAACGAAAGCCAGCATGTTGGTAAAAATGCCTGCGAAAAGCATATCTAGCTTCCAATGTAGCTTCGTTACCTGTAGAAATCCACGATCCACCTTTAATAATATTGTGTTTTCCATCAAAAGTAGGAGTCGAAAAATCATCGTACAATGGATGCACTTTGAAACCAGTGTAACCTGTAATTGGCGTTTCGGTCCATTGCCATACATTGCCTATCACATCGTAAAAATCACCCATCTTGAACATGTCAACAGGGCTAGGCGAAGTAAAATGTTCGAGATTGATATTTCCTGGAGCAGTTTTCCAACTGAACATATCGGGCACATTACTCATAGCTGCAATCCGATACCATTCGGCTTCAGTAGGCATACGATAGGTCTTGCCTTCACACTCCGAAAGCCAGTTGCAATATGCTTTTGCTTCGAGATAATTTACTTCAACAGGCCAGTTCCAAGGCATTTCAATTTCTTCGGCAACTAGTCGGAGCCAATAACTTTCGCCTTTTTTGCGCCAGAAAAGTGGCATTTCGGCTTTTTTGTAATTTCGCCAATTGAGTCCTTCTTCGGTCCAATAACTATCAGTTTTATAGCCGTTGTTTTGTATAAAAACTAAAAAATCCGAATTTGAAATTAAAAATTTAGAAGCTTTGAAGTCAGGCAGGTGTTCGGTATGTGCACCATATTCGTTGTCCCATCCATACTTGGAATTCGACATGTTTTTTCCAAGTTTTATTTCGGCGCCAGTCACTTCAATCAATTCATTTTGAGGAGCCTTTCCTTGAACCGGACAACACTCGCCAAATTTGTTTTTCGCAACTTCGTCCAATGGCAACTGGCGGATTAAAACCGATGATGTTTCCAGATGAATGCGTTCATGTTCAATGCCCATTAATATCAACCAAAAAGGATCTTCCCATTGGATAGGAAGCTTAATTTCAGCATGTTGGATTACATTTAATACAATTTGTTTGGCTTGGTCGCGGTAAGCTCTAACTTCCGACACAGCAGGCCACGAGTAGTGTTTTTCGTTGAGGTCGTCCCAGCTCATTTCATCAACTCCAATAGCAAAAATTGATTCGAAAGCAGGATTAATACGCGTATCAATTATTTTGGCCAAAAAAAGTTTATTGATATAAAAAACAGCGGTATGCCCTAAGTAAAACAAAAGCACATGCCGCAGGGGGTCACCTCGGTGATAAAAAACATCGTCAGAAGCTAATTGCGTATAGAGTTTCTCGTCAACAGCCCATGTTTTCTCGAAATAATCACGTATTTCATTGCGTTTATCTTCAGCATTTCCCGACGCTAAATCAATGGTTTTAGTAATTAAATTATTCATAACAAATCAGTTAAATTTTTTTATGTAAATATATTTTTCGCATCAGTAAGTCTTCATTTCCATCAACCGACTTTTTTAACTGTTCAATTGTGCCTATTGGTGAAAAACCTACTTTTTTGTATAAACTCAAAGCCGCTAAATTACCATCCCAAACTCGTATAAAGGCATCTGTATAGTCTGCTTTGTTTACTGTTTCAAAAAAACTTTTAATAAGCATTTTTCCTATTCCTTTACCTCTACAGCCCTCATCAACCATTAATTCTGCAATATAAGCACTCCTTTCGAGTTTGTAGTTTGTGGATATTTGAACAGGACAAACGGCATCGTTGGTTAATGCCGTATAAAGTAAACAAGCTTTAGGAATGGAATTTTCGAACCAAAGTATGGCTATACCCGTTTGTAATAAGTTTGATAAATACAATCGCAATTCATCCTTATCAACAAATTGAGCCGAAGTGCCTTTTGTGAAAGCATTTACGTAAAGATTTTCAATAGCTGATAAATAGGCTTTACTGTTTGATATCAGAATATTAGTATCGAAGATGTATCGTTTTTTTTAGAAATATAAATTAATTCCAGTTTACGCGTCGTCTGTTTTGACCTCCAGTTTTACCAAACTTATAAGTAAAGGTTAAATCCAGATTCATTAGATAATCTTTGTTTTTGGAATAACTTGTGGATACACCATCAATATAGTCGGAAAACGAAGTGTGAATTACATACTCGGCACCTAGCGAAATACTAGGGGTTAATTCATATTCGTACCCGCCACCTATAGGGAAGGAAGGTGCAATAGAAACCATTTTTGCATTGTAACCACTTCCAACAGGCGTTATTACTGTATTTGGTGCGTGCGAGTCGGTTGTTCGTAAAGGTTTTGAACTATTAAAATCAACATCGCTAATCATAGCCCCAACGCCTACAAAGGCATATAATTTATGTGGTGAGCCATAATCTGAATTTTCGCCACCAATAATATTATATTCAATGTGCATTGCAAAAACGTTCAGGTTTGTTGAAAAATCAAAACCCCTAGCTTCGTTGCGCGAATCAGTATCTGTTCCTTCAAATTTTCCGAAAAGTGCACTCGCTTTAAAACCTATATTGTTTTGAAATACGTAGCGATAATTGACAGAGAACATATATTTCGTTTGTGCTACAATAAAATCTGTTTTGGCTAGTAAACCTTTGGTGTCCTTATTGCCGCCTACATCTCCAAAAAGGTAGGACGGTCCAATGCCTGTAAGCACAATCGACGACTTGCCAGGTAGCGAAAATTTATACAAACCATTTCTACTCTGCGAATGTGCCAACGTAGAAATTGCAATTATTGTTAGAAGTATCAAATACTTTTTAAAGCTGACTATCATGATAATATAAATATGGATATGCAAATATACAATATTTGTTTTAAATACAAACAATTACT
>CAYXQZ010000094.1:0-4611 GCA_964466415.1 uncultured Paludibacter sp. | reverse complement strand
CCCACAAATTCACGTAGGAGCGAGGTTGGTGGAATTTCGCGTTCGGGTATAGAAATAAAATAGTTCAGAAACTTAAGCAATCGATGCGTCTCAGTATATTCATCGCAATATTTTGGAACTTCGGCCAGAATTGGTTCGGCATGACGCTTTAGCACAGCTAATTCAAAAAGAAGAGCTGAATTAAACATCACATCGGCATTTTCTTGAAAAGGAAAAATCCATTTTTCTTCGCCACGGCGTACGCTTGGCCAACGTGCTATGGTTTCGCGAGCTGAGTAATTCCTGAAACGATAATCGCGAATAATGCGCCGCAATAAACGTGTGTCGGTGGTCGGAATCCAGTTGTGATTATCAATTGAAATAGTAGTAAGCGCCGAAACATAAATTTTGAAAGTAGTATCCTGCGGAATATCCGGAATCAAAGCAGGATTTAGCGCATGTATGCCTTCGAGCACTAAAATACTATCGTGATTTAGTTTGAGTTTTTCGCCTTTAAAATAACGTTTTCCGTCCTCAAAACTAAAAAATGGAATTTCAATCTCTTCGCCTTCAAGTAATTGCTTTAGTTGCGTGTTAAACAAATCCAAATCCAACGCATGCAGATGTTCAAAATCCCATTCACCCGATTCATCACGAGGCGTGGCATCGCGGTCGACAAAATAATTATCCAGCGATATTACTATGGGTTTTAAACCACTCACCATTAATTGAATGGAAAGTCGCTTGCTAAAGGTAGTTTTACCCGACGACGATGGACCTGACACCAATACAAACCGTACTTTGTCCGATTTTTGAGCAACCATATCGGCAATCAACGCTACTTTTTTCTCGTGCAATGCTTCCGAAACTTTAATCAGATTAAAAGTTTGATTATTGCGGCAAGCCACATTAAATTCGCCAACATTGTTGAGGTTCATAATTTTATTCCAACCCATATATTCTTTGAAAATTTCGAACATTTTGGGTTGAAATTCAATTTGTTCAATTTTTTCGGGATTTTCTCTATTTGGCACACACAGCAACATGCCATCGTAGTAAGGCACCAAATCGTAAAGTCCTAAATAACTGGTTGATGGGAGCAATACGCCATTGTAATAATCAATATAATCGTCGATGCGGTAAAAGCGGCAATAAGGCGTACCAAGTGTTTCGAGCAGCGATATTTTGTCGGAATGATGCTTGCGTTCGGCAAACATTTCGTTTACAACCTTCGTTTGTTTTTCTTCGCAATGAATGGTGCTATTTGCATCAATTATTTCGGCAACACGTTGTTTAATTTTCTGAATTATCTCGTTTGTAATGGGCTCTTTAAATCCTTCGAGTTTACAATAATATCCTTTCGAAATGGGATGTTCAATGCGCAATGGGTTTTCGGGGAAAACCTCTTCGACAGCTTTTGAAAGCACCATGCTCAATGTACGGATATAAACACGCATTCCCGACTGTATGCTCATGTCAATAAATTCAATATCTTTTGGTTTGTAAATCAAAAAGTTAAGATCTTCTACTTTGTAATTTACCCGAGCAGCTACTACTTTAAATTTCAGATTTATGGCCAATAAATTATATATTTCGATCAAAGATGTACCCGTCGGAATATCGTGATATGACTTTGTGTTTTTACAATAAATGGTGATGGTATTGTTCATAAAAAGGAATTGAAATTTTATAATTTGATGTAAAAGTACAATATTTTTTGAATATAAAATTGCTTATAAGCATAAAATAAAGTACTTTTGTAAAATTAGATAAAGACTTCTGTTTTTGACAATCGAACAATATAGTATAAATTGGTATATTTTAAATTTAGCTGTAAAATATGAATTTATTTGATGTTTATCCGCTTTTTGATATTGAAATAACAAAAGGAATTGGATGTCGTACGTACGACAAGCAAGGTATTGAATACTTGGATTTATACGGAGGCCATGCCGTAATTTCAATCGGACATTCGCATCCGTTTTTTGTACAAAAAATTACGCAGCAAACCGAAAAACTCGTTTTTTATTCCAATTCGGTCATTAATAAAATGCAAGTTGAGTTAGCCGATAAACTTGGAAAAGCTTCTGGTTATCAGGATTACGCCTTGTTTTTGGTTAGTTCAGGTGCCGAGGCAAATGAAAATGCTCTTAAACTAGCATCGTTTCATACAGGCCGTACCAAGGTTATAGCATTTAATCAAAGTTTTCACGGACGTACGTCGGCAGCTGTACGAGTAACCAATAATCCCAAAATTGTAGCTCCCATCAACGAAGGTTTTGATGTTGAGTTTTTCCCTTTAAATAATATTGACCCTATACGTGCATCATTGCAAAAAGGCGATGTGTGTGCTGTAATTATCGAAGGTATACAAGGCGTTGGAGGCATACAAGTGCCCGACAAAAGCTTTTTGCAGGAATTGAGCATTGCGTGTAAAGAAAATGGCACAATTCTGATTCTGGACGAAGTACAATCGGGTTATGGTCGTAGTGGTAAGTTTTTTGCACATCAACATGCTGATATTCGCCCCGATTTAATTACAGTAGCTAAAGGCATGGGCAATGGTTTTCCTATTGGTGGCTTGCTTATTAGCCCCGATTTTAAAGCTTCGCATGGTTTATTAGGCACTACTTTTGGCGGAAGTCATTTGGCTTGTGCAGCGGCTATTGCTGTGCTTGATGTAATGAAAGCTGAAAATTTAGTTGAAAATGCACGCAAAATTGGCGATTACCTACTCACAGAACTACGTAAAATACAAGGAATTAAAGAAGTTCGAGGACTTGGACTTATGATAGGCATCGAATTTGAAAAGCCTATTAGTGCTATTCGGAATAGTTTGCTTTTCGACAAAAAGATATTTACGGGCGTTACCGGTGCTCATACTATTCGACTTTTACCTCCGCTTTGTTTGTCGAAACAAGATGCTACATATTTTTTGAGTAAATTTCAAGAAGTAATTGCTGCGCAAGAATAAGCGAGTAAAAAAAATATGACTCACCAACAACTCATAAACTCCACCGTAACTTTTGTAAAACAAACCCTTGCCAATGCCGAAGGTGGCCACGATTGGTGGCACATTTATCGTGTTTGGCAATTGGCAAAACAGATTGCTGTATCTGAAAAAGTAGATTTATTAGTTGTAGAATTAGGTGCATTATTGCATGATATTGCTGATGCTAAGTTTCATGATGGTGACGAAAGCTTGGGGCCGCAGCTGGCTCAGGATTTTTTACGATTGCAAGGTGTTGATGAGCAGGTTATTGGACATGTGGTAAACATTATCAATAATATTTCGTTTGGTGGAGGTAATCAAACACAGCATTTTAGTTCCCCTGAATTGGATGTTGTTCAGGATGCCGACCGCTTGGATGCACTGGGTGCTATTGGCATTGCACGAACGTTTAACTATGGAGGTTTCAAAAACCGTGAAATGTACAACCCCGAAATTGAGCCCAACCTCCACATGACCAAAGAGGAATACCGCAATAGCAAAGCACCTACTCTCAACCATTTTTACGAAAAGTTATTACTGCTTAAAGACCGAATGAATACAAAAACCGGAACAAAATTGGCCGAAATGCGCCATGAGTTTATGGAATTGTTTTTGGAAGAATTTTATTCGGAATGGAAAGGCGAGAAATAGTTTAAAGTATTACTGACAGGTAGGGATTTTTTGAATAATCAAGTTTTATTCAAAATCACCAATGGCGCTGTAAAACTGGTCGTCGGTAACTCCAATTTGTTTACAAGCCAAACGGGCGCCTTCAATATTTTGGAGGTTTTGTTCGCCCGATACTTTCAGTGCAATTTCTGCTTTTTTGGTTTTTAAATACGTAATTCCGTTTCTAACTTCGTGGGCAGGAGTATTGTAGTTAAATGCTACAATATCTCTTCTCAGTTTGGCTGTAATTGTATTCAGATTTTCGTCGTTCTTATAACAAATCAATCGACCCTGAACTTCCATTAAATCAATAAATTTCGTAAATTGCTCAAGGTAAGTCTCAAAGTTTGGATAATCAGCACAAGCTTTCCATTGTATGCCCGTAAGTACAGCTATTTGAGGTTTGTAAAAATGAAATTTTGGACGATCATCAATGGCTGAAGTAAGGCATTCATCGCCTTCGAAAACTGCAATACGAGATTCGTACGTCAATTTGATACGATTATCGAAACCTTTCACGTCGGTATTAATTATATAGTCCGTTTCAATACGAAGTTTCTTCAATACAAACAGTACCATAGCCGTAGTAATTGTTTTATTTAGATCACCAGCTACTACAATGCGGGTTTTACTACGTGTTTGTAAGTATAGGTATTCTGACAACGAATATACTTTAAGCCCCAATTCCTTTGCCTTAAGTAGTTCGGGATTGTTGTTAGTGGCATTATTACCCAAAATCACAGCCGATAAACCTTTGTGAATATTCTCCGAATTCCAACCCATTTTGTCGGGCAACAAACCTGCTGCTTTTAGTTGGCTAAGAGCTGGTTCCAAAATTTCCACATCCGAACCTGTCACTACAAAATTGCTTTTTTTGCTTATAGCAATGGCTAAATTGTGCATTGAGGCACCACCTATGGCTATTAAATGTACTCGTTGCATGGTTTGTGAATTGATTTTTTTTCGTATTT
>CAYXQZ010000093.1:6696-11646 GCA_964466415.1 uncultured Paludibacter sp. | reverse complement strand
TTGAAAAACCAGTTGAAAAAGTAATTGTTCCTGAACCAAAAGTTGAGCAGATTGAAAAAGCAGTAGCTGTAAGCACGCCAACTGAAAGTAAGCCTGTAATTGAAGAGAAAGTGGTTCAACCTGAGCCAAAACCCGAAATAAAAGCAGAGGAAAAACCAACAATAGTAGATAAGCCCAAAGAGCAAACAATAGCTCCTAAAGCTCAAAAAGAGGAACCAAAAATCGAAGCTGCGGCTATTATTGAAGAAGTAGTTGATAACAGTCAAGAGATTTTTTCGCTTGGTCGTCCAACACTCGAAAAAGGACCAGTTGTTATTGGAAGTATTGATTTAAATTTATTGAATCAGAATACTCGTCCAAAACCAAAAACCAAGGAACAAAAGCGCAAAGAACGCGAAGAAAAAATTCGTCCGGCAGGTAATGAAAATAAAAAACCATTACAACTCACTACTAAATCGGAAGTTGATGCAGCAGCTGCGGCTAATGCCAACAACCCCAATATTAAGAAAAAACGGGATCGAATTCACAACAATAAAGTTGACATTAATAAAGTTCAACAAGGTGGTGAAAAAGGCTCATTTATTAAAAAACCAATTCAACCCCCTACTGGTGGTGGCACAGGCAATGTAGCAAAACCAAACAAGGACAATAAAGATAAGTTTAAAAAGCCACTTAAAACGGTTGTAAACGAAGAAGAGGTTCAAAAACAAATAAAAGAAACATTAGCACGCTTAGCTGGTGGCAACAAAAAAGGAAAAGGTGCCAAATATCGTAGAGATAAACGCGATACGGAACGTAACCGTCAACAAGAACAAGCTCAACGCGAACGCAGTGAAGAAAGCGTTATTAAGTTAACAGAGTTTGTGACTGTAAGCGAATTGGCTATCATGATGAATGTATCGGTAAACCAAGTAATTGGTACCTGTATGAGCATTGGCATGATGGTATCTATCAATCAACGTTTGGATGCTGAAACAATTAAGATTGTGGCTGATGAATTTGGATTTAGTACACAATTTGTAAGCGCGGAAGTAATTGATGCCATTGGCGAGGAAGAAGTGGATACCGAAGAGGATTTACAACCACGCGCACCAATTGTTACTGTAATGGGACACGTTGACCATGGTAAAACGTCGCTTTTGGATTATATTCGTAAAACAAATGTAATTGCTGGTGAGGCTGGTGGTATTACGCAGCACATTGGAGCATACAATGTAAAATTAGAAAATGGACAAAGCGTAACATTTTTGGATACTCCTGGTCACGAAGCATTTACTGCCATGCGTGCTCGTGGAGCAAAAGTTACCGATATTGCTATTATTATTGTAGCTGCCGACGACAATGTAATGCCTCAAACTATTGAAGCTATCAATCATGCTTCGGCTGCCAATGTACCTATGATATTTGCTATTAATAAAGTAGATAAACCGGGTGCAAATCCTGAAAAAATAAAGGAAACACTTGCTGGCATGAACTACTTGGTCGAAGATTGGGGTGGAAAATATCAATCGCAAGACATTTCGGCTAAACAAGGAAAAGGTATTTCAGAATTACTCGAAAAAGTATTGCTCGAAGCTGAACTTCTTGAATTGAAAGCAAATCCTGATAAACGTGCAATCGGTTCAGTTATTGAATCGGAACTAGATAAAGGTCGTGGGTATATTTCAACTATTCTTGTTCAGAATGGAACATTGAATCAAGGCGATGTAGTACTTGCTGGAACACATTATGGTAAAATTAAGGCTATGTTCAACGAACGTAACCAACGCATTAAATCAGCACTTCCAGCTGAGCCAGTGTTAATATTAGGTTTAAATGGAGCACCACAAGCTGGCGACAATTTTAATGTAATGGCAACCGAACAAGAAGCGCGTGAAATTGCAAATAAACGTGAGCAATTGCAACGTGAGCAAACATTACGTACCAAAAAGCACTTTACACTTGATGAACTTGGTAGACGTATAGCACTTGGCGACTTTAAAGAACTCAATGTTATTGTTAAGGGTGATGTTGATGGATCGGTTGAAGCACTTTCTGATTCGTTATTAAAACTATCAACCGAAAACATTCAGGTAAACGTAATTCACAAAGCTGTAGGAGCTATTTCCGATTCGGATATCTTATTAGCAGCTGCATCCAATGCAATAATCTGCGGATTCCAGGTTCGTCCATCGGCTTCAGCACGTAAAATGGCTGAGAAAGAAGAAATCGACATTCGTCTTTATTCCATCATTTACGATGCTATTGAAGAAATTAAAGCGGCTATGGAAGGTATGCTTTCGCCTGAAATTAAGGAAGAAATTACAGCTACTATCGAAATTCTTGAAGTATTCAAAATTACCAAAGTGGGCACTATTGCTGGATGTTTGGTACGCGAAGGTAAAGTTAAACGCTCAAACAAAGTACGTATCATACGCGACGGCATTGTAGTGTACACAGGTGAACTTGACTCGTTGAAACGCTTCAAAGAAGATGTTAAGGAGGTAGGAACAAACTACGAATGCGGATTAAACATTAAAGGATACAACGATATTCGTGTAGGAGATATGGTTGAAAGTTATGAAGAAACTGAGGTTAAGAAAACACTGTAATTCATAGCAAATAATTTATTAAAAAACCCTGAAGTTTATAAACTTCAGGGTTTTTTAATGCTATAAATCACTGTAAATTAATTTGTTGTGCTATTCATCTCTTTAACTTTGTACTTGTTTTTTCGAACTATCTTGCGTTTAGTACGATATATCCAACAAGAATAACGAACTAACAAAGTAGCAATAATCAAAAAAGTAGCCTGATTGAATGTTTGGAGTGAAATTGCAACTGCTACCAAAGCTAAAGCTACTAAAATGAGGTTTAATAATTGGTATGCAAATATTTGAATGCGCCATTGTTTAAACCATATCATAAAAGCGGCTAAAATATTAAGCGGACTTAGCCACAAAATATTGAAATTGTATTTTACTAAAGGATGTATTGAAAAAAACATTAAGAAAACAACAACAATACCTGCAATACCAGTTACAAACAATAAAAAGCTATCAATTAATGTATTATACTTTTTATCGAAAAGAAATTCGTATATCGAAATTAATAATATTAGAATAAAAATTACAGCAAAAACATAGAAAGGTTTATCAATGAATTTTAGTTTCGTTGAATTATTTATATCGCTTGAAACTAATACAGTTGATTTTTTTACCAATGGTCTATTTTGAACATAATTTAGATTAGTAACTTTAGCATTCGAAAATTCAAATTTTAAAATTTCAGGCAAAAACATACTTTGTAATTGGGGCATATTATAGTCGGCCTGAAAACCAAATATCAAATCAATACCAAAACGAAGCCATGTTTCTGATCCAACGTAATCACCAATAGCATGTCGAAATGATTTTGTATCGTAAATATCTTGAAAAACAACATGACCTTCAATACTATTCATAACCACATCGCGCGGACGGGTGGCGCAATTATCATACACAAAATTATACCGATATAATCTATTTTCCTCTTTATAATTATCGAGCAATAAGGATATTAACTTTTTCTTTTCGGCAACAGTTAAATTTAATTGTTGTTCCCATACTACAGAATTACGCCTTTTGTATTCGTCTAAAAAATCGGTAGTATACTGTACTCCAAGCAAATAATCGGTTTGACCTTTTATGAATTTGAAATAAAAATTTTCGGTATTAAAACTGAAAATTCCCCAGTTAAAAATAAAATCGTACTTATTTATTTTATCCTGCACACGTAAACCCGAATGACCAAATTTAGCATACACTTGAGGTCCAGGTGAACAGGTGATAAGACTAATATCCACTGAATCGCTGAAAACGAATTCCTGTGAATAAGTATAGTTAATTAAAAAAAACAGGGAAATAAACAGTGCAAATTTCTTCATGAGCGAATATTTAAAACATTATCAAAAATGAATAGTAATCAAACACATACAAACAAAATAATTTATAAATATAAAGATATTCTACAAAAGTATGTATTTTTTTTTGATTTATAAAAGGTTTACTATAACCTTTGCTTTAGAAATGAATATTTATTAATTAATTCATTTCGTTTGGCATCAATTGATGCCCTAAATTTATCATATTCGGTTGTATCAATATGCGTTGGTTTATGATGTATTGCCTTTGCATATTGTACTAATTCAGTGTAAACACTTACAGTTTCGGATTGAAAAAAAGCATTTTGAAAATTGCTAAATATATAATCTACAGCTAGTTCGGATGGGTGAAGCATATCCGAAGCATAAAATCGATAATCGCGTAATTCATCAACCACAATTTCGAAAGCCGGAAAATACAGCACATTATTAAACTCTTTTTCAAGCTGTTGGATAGCTTGCAATAAAATGCCTTTACTAATATTATTTTCTGTAGGTCCATCCTTCCAATGGCGGACAGGGCTTACCGAGAAAATGAATTTAATATTGGGATTAATGAGCTGAAGTTTATGAATAATATCGGTATATTGCTCTACTATTTCTTCAGCCGAAAGTCGGTATCGCTCAAAAGTGGATGCAGGTAATTTATGACAATTCGATACAACTTTGCCATTGGAATGATGTTTATAAACCCATGCCGTACCAAAAGTAATTATCAAATAATCAATTGATTTAATACTTGTAGCAAAATTCAACAACCTACTATTTATTTTCGCAAGGCATTTATCTTTATCAGTATCCGAAAAGTGTGAGCTATGATAAAAACTATTCCAGAGCGAATTGTGCTGAAATAAATCATGTTCAGTAAACATTTTTCCATCTACAGCCAATTCAAGACTCTGCTTTATAGATATTGGATTAAACAACACCCCAAACGGATTAACATCAATATCAAAATAGGCACCTTTAAGCTTTGACCCTATGTTTTCCGAAAAACAAGAACCTAAAGTCACCATTTTTGATGAATAATCAATGCGAAACTCTGAAGG
>CAYXQZ010000093.1:0-6596 GCA_964466415.1 uncultured Paludibacter sp. | reverse complement strand
TATTTTCATTTTTAACATTTTTTCTTTACTTTTGTATGCAACAAAATAAACTGAATAAGCATCATGCAACTGATAATTAATCAATAAAACAAAACATATAAGAAAATGAAGAAAATATTTTTATTAGCACTAATTTTCCCTCTATTACTATCATGCAGTAATGACGAGGCTGAAATGAATGATTCAATTGTAAAATTAGCAACTGTTGAAAATCCTTCGCAACTAACCAATTTTTATTTGAATCTTGAGGATAGCACCCGACTTTGGGTATTGAATAACGATATTAAATATTACAGACCTAAAGACGAACAACGTGTAATTGTAGATTATACAGTTTTGACTGATAAACCAAGAGGAAGCACTTATGATCACGATGTTAAAGTAAATGACATATACGAAGTTCTGACTAAAGGAATTTTTCCAATTACTCCTTCAACACAGGACAGTATTGGTAATGATCCAATTGCAATTACTGGTTTGTGGGTAAGCGGCGATTTTCTGAATGTTGAATTTGTGTATCCTGGTTATTCCAAAATGCACTATATCACATTGGCGTCAGATGCTTCAAAAACATATACCGATGGCAAAGTGCATTTAGAATTCCGCCACAATGCTAACGACGATTATCCATCGTTCAACATTAGTGGAATTGTATGTTTTAATCTTAAAAGTATCCGAAAAAGTGGTGCTACAAGCGTAGATCTTGTTATTCACACTACTGAGTTCGACTATGCTACGGCCGAAAAAACATATACTCGCACTTACAAATATGGTACAAGTGCTTCAGCAGCTCCCGAACGAGCCATTAGGATTCCTGCTAAAAAGGCTAGAATCAACTAACACAAAGCAAATAGTATTTTAAAAGTCCACCATGAAAATGTGTGGACTTTTTTTTAATTACATGATATAAGTTGTATATTTGTGGCTCCTAAAATTTTAAACTTATATAAACGCCAAAATAAAAAAACAAAGAAAAATGAAAAATCTAGAGCCAAAACGCTTATGGAATTTTTTTTATGATATAACTCAAATTCCTCGCCCTTCGAAAAAAGAAGAAAAACTAATAGCCTACCTTATTTCGTTTGCAAAAACAAATGCACTCGATTACAAGACCGATGCAGTGGGAAATGTATTGATTTGCAAATCAGCAAGCAAAGGGTACGAAAACAGTAAAAAAATCATATTACAAGCACATATCGATATGGTTTGTGAAAAAAATAATGATACCGTTTTTAATTTTGATACAGACCCAATTCAAGCTTATATTGATGGCGATTTTATTAAAGCCAAAGGCACTACCCTTGGTGGCGATAATGGAATTGGCATGGCTTTGATGCTAGCTGTACTGGCTTCGGATGACTTACAACACCCGGCACTCGAATGTTTGTTTACAGTTGATGAGGAAACTGGCCTTACAGGTGCCTTTGCATTGGACAACAAACTATTACATGGTCAACGATTGATTAATCTGGATTCGGAAGACAATGGAGTTATATTTGTTGGGTGTGCCGGAGGAATTGACACAACAGCTCAATTAAAGTATGATTTAGAAAAAACACCCGAAGGATATTTTGCTTTTAACATAACCGTAAAAGGTTTAAAAGGTGGACATTCGGGCGATGATATAAACAAAGGACTTGGAAATGCAAATAAAATACTGAATCGATTTCTGTGGACCATAAATAAAAAAACAGATTTACGCATTCATTCCTTCAATGGAGGTAATCTACGAAATGCGATAGCCCGTGAGGCAACAGCCCTAGCAATGGTTCCTTATGCTGAAAAAGAAAATATCCGCGTTCAACTAAACCATTTTATTGTTGATCTCGAAAATGAATTAGGCGAAACGGAACCAAAATTGGAGTTAGTGCTTGATTCGGAAAAATTACCCGAATTTGTTATCGACAAAAATGCATCGAACAATTTACTAAATGCCTTATATGCTTGTGCGCATGGAGTGATAGCCATGAGCAAAGATATGGAGGGATTAGTAGAAACTTCGACCAACTTGGCATCGGTTAAAATGAAAGAAAACAATATCATCTTAATTACCACTAGCCAACGTAGTTCAGTAGAATCGAGCAGATACGACATTGCAAATCAAATAGAATCGGTTTTTGTAATGGCAAATGCCACTGTAACACATGGCGATGGATATCCGGGTTGGAAACCAAATCTGAAATCGGAAATCTTGGATATAGCCAAAATTGCATACACAAAATTATATGGCAAGCAAGCCGAAATACGTGCAATACATGCCGGACTTGAGTGTGGGTTGTTTTTGGAAAAATACCCACATTTGGATATGATTTCCATTGGACCTCAAATGTATGGAGTACATTCGCCCGACGAGAGACTGAGCATTAGTTCAACACAAGAATGTTGGAAATGGCTAGTCGAGATTTTAGAAATGAGTAAATAAAAGCAAAAAGGAGAAATACTGTCGTATTTCTCCTTTTTTTAAGAGCGAAAGACGGGACTCAAACCCGCGACCCTCAGCTTGGAAGGCTAATGCTCTATCAACTGAGCTACTTTCGCAAAATTAATTTGAAAATTTGATGATTTGAAAATTTGAAAATTAATCTTCAAATTTTCAAATTTCTCAATTTTCAAATTTGTTGTGGGCAGTGAAGGATTCGAACCTCCGAAGTCGAAAGACAGCTGAGTTACAGTCAGCCCCAGTTGGCCACTTTGGTAACTGCCCGTTACTCTAAAGCGGCACAAAGGTAGAAAAAAAATTTTTAACTACCAAACAATATTTGCCATTTTTATAGCTGTTACAGCTGCTTCTGTGCCTTTATTTCCATGAATTCCTCCAGCTCTATCAAGTGATTGCTGCAAGGTATTGGTAGTGAGCACTCCAAAAATAACCGGACACATAAAATCACTTGCATTTATTTTGGCAACACCATAAGTTACACCCTGGCAAACATAGTCGAAATGAGGTGTATCGCCCTGTATCACGCAACCTAATGTGATAACTGCACTATACTTGTGCAACGAAGCGAGCTTATTTGCTGCATAAGTCAATTCAAAAGCACCTGGCACGTGAACCACCTTAATGTTTTCTGATTTTACGCCTTGTTGTAAAAAAGTATCAATTGCACCATCGAGTAGAGCAAAGGTAATTTCCGAATTCCAATCGGCTACAACAATTGCATAGCTTTGATTTTCAACAATTTCGGACGATGGCATTGCATCAACATCATAATCCGATAAGTTTTTATATTTAGTTGCCATAATTAATTGAATTAAAAAAGCCACCTCGTTTTCAGAAGTAGCTTTTTGTAGAATTTAAATCTCTGAAATTTATTTTTGAACGCGAGCTATGTATTTTTCAATATCAGAAGCTTCGCTGCTCTTAGGATAATTATCTTTTATTTGTGTATATACTTCTAACGCTTTTTCAGGTTTTCCAAGCGCTTCGTACACTTTACCTGCTTTTTTCAAAAATACAGCACTCAATACTTCGTTTTCTTTATCAGCAGCTTTAACAAAATAGTCCACTGCATCTTTGTTTTTGCCCATTTCTACATAAGCATCGCCAATTAAGCCAATAATTGAAGTAGTGAAATAATTATCTTCGCCATCGAATTGCGATAAATATTTTATTGCATTATCGTATTGTCCTAATTTATAATAACATATTCCTGCATAAGCCTCAGCCAAGTTACCCGAAGAAGTAATACTATATTCCGAAGCAATTTCTTTAAATCCAACAACATCGCCTTTACCATCGAGAGCAACTTTAAATGAATCCACAGCAAAAAGGGCTTGAGCCTTTGCCATTTCATTTTGAGCTTGTGTTTCGCGCGAATCAATATAGAAGTTTTTGAATGCTAATACTGATAATACTGATAAAACTACAATAGCGACAGCAAGTAATAATTGTTTTTGATATTTTTCAATAAAAGCTTCTGATTTACTCAATACTTGCTCTACTTGTTCTAATTCTTCCGGTTTATTCTGTTCTTGTTTTGACATAAATGCGTTTGTAAATAATTATTTATTCCGTTTAAAATTTTAGCGGAACAAAAGTAGGAATTTTTTTTCTTAAATCGAAATTTTAACTCGATTTTTTTATCACTTTAAAATAAAAAACTTCTATAAATTCGCATTTCCATTGTATTATAACAAAAAAAGCTCCTGAATAAATTATTCAGAAGCTTTTTTAAAATGACAATAATTCATTTCAAAATTACTTTACTTCTTTCTTTTTTGTTGTATTAATCCTAAAAATTGGGTAGAGAGGGCAGAAATTGATAAGACTTGTAACGGTTAAAAGTAATGCTACAATTAAAGCAACAATGCCTAAAGTATCCTCAGACAAGAATAAATAGTATGAAACTATTAAAACAATTGCCAACAAAAGACGTATTAATTTGTCGGCTGATCCCATATTTGCTTTCATGTGTAAATAATTTAATTGATTTAATACTTTAACAAATAACTAATTCAATTGTTTAAAAAAAATGAGTAGTTTTGTAAACAGTAAAATTGAATTCCAGATTTACTGACTTTAAAGGCTTATATATATACAAATGCTCGATCAATCAACCATTGATAAAATTACCGATGTTGCTCTAATTCAAGATGTAATATCGGATTATGTTACGTTAAAAAAGCGTGGTGTAAACCTGTTGGGCCTTTGCCCCTTTCATGGCGAAAAAACACCATCGTTTATGGTTTCGCCTGCCAAAGGCATATTCAAATGTTTTGGATGTGGCAAAGGTGGAAACTCGGTTCATTTTATAATGGAACACGAGCAAATATCGTATTATGAAGCATTAAAGTTTTTAGCACGCAAATATCACATTGAGTTTCAGGAGCGTGAACTTACGGCGCAAGAGCAAGCTATCCGTAACGACCGCGAAAGTATGTTTTTGGTAAATGATTTTGCTCAAAAACATTTTTCGTCGACACTTCACAATCATATAGATGGAAAATCGATAGGACTTAGTTATTTTCGTGAACGTGGTTTTAGGGATGATATAATTCAAAAATTTCAACTTGGATATAGCCTTGAACTCCGCGATGCATTTACGCAAACGGCTATAAAATCGGGATATAACAAAGAATACCTTGTTAAAACGGGCTTAACGCTCGAAAATGAAAGCGGTCAACTGACCGACCGATTCAGAGGACGCGTCATGTTTCCGGTGCATACTTTATCGGGTAAAGTTGTAGCTTTTGGTGGTCGCATTCTGAAAAAGGACGACAAAATGGCGAAATATGTCAATTCGCCTGAATCGGATATTTACCACAAAAGCAGTGAGCTGTATGGCATTTTTTTCGCAAAACAATCCATTGTACGTCAGGATCGTTGTTTTTTGGTGGAAGGCTATACCGATGTAATATCCATGCACCAAAGTGGCATCGAAAATGTGGTAGCATCGTCGGGCACTTCGCTAACTCCAGGGCAAATTAGGCTTATTCACCGATTTACCGAAAATGTAACTGTAATTTACGATGGTGATGCTGCTGGCATAAAAGCATCTATACGTGGTATTGATTTATTGCTCGAAGAAGGCCTGAATATCAAGGTATTATTACTGCCCGATGGCGACGATCCCGATTCGTTTGCCCGTAAACACAATGCTTCGGATTTTATTGAATTTGTCGAAAAAAACTCATCCGACTTTATTCGTTTCAAAACCAACTTATTATTAAAAGATGCTGGTAACGACCCCGTAAAGCGTGCCGGATTGGTAATTGATATTGTTCGAAGCATTTCAATAATTCCCAACTCAGTAATTAGAGGCGAATATGTAAAGGAATGTAGCTCCATACTCAATGTGGATGAGGCAATGCTTTACCACGAAATAAACAAATTAAAAAATTCGGATCAAGAAAAAGCAAACAATCGGGTTCAGAATACACCCAATGAATCAGGGCCACCTCATTTTGAGGAAATGGAAGGAGGCGAGTCATTTGTTTCGAAATACGATAAAGAGGAACGTAGTATATTACAAACACTTATACGTTTTGGAAATAGCACACTTTTTTATACCGACGAAACCAAAACTACGCCCATAACGGTAGCCGAATATATTTTCGATGAACTTGAGCGCGATGAGCTTGGGTTTTTCAACTCCTTGCATCAATTAATGCTTAACGAGTATAAAGAACATTTCAAAGACTCGACTTTTATTCCAGAACGATTCTTTTTATACCATACTAATTCAATGATTAGTCAGTTAACGGCCGAATTAGTTACCGAAAAATACACGTTGAGCAAAGTTCACTCTAAAACCAAGCGAGTAGAATCAGATTTGGAAAGATTAACCGATGTTGTGCCTCGCATTATTTTTGAATTTAAAAACAGTATGATTCTAGACCTTATTCGTCAGAAACTAGTTGAGTTAAAAGCAGCATCAGAAGCTCGAAACAATAAACTTGTTGACGAAATAATGCACGAAATGGCTGTTTTAGACAATGTTAAAAAACAACTTTCAAAAGAACTTGGCGAACGAATAATCATAAAATTTTAGATGAATGACAAAAATATATCATTATTTGAAGTGCAAGATGAATTAGAAAACTTTATCTTTGCAACGATAATCATTCTGATTGCATCCATATACAATGTATTTAAA
>CAYXQZ010000092.1:9622-11684 GCA_964466415.1 uncultured Paludibacter sp. | reverse complement strand
CTAAAATCAGGGATTACATTTCCTTTTTCATCGGCAGTATAGGTCAACTTTCCATTGGCATCAATCGATACCAATGTTGTAGATTGACTGCTGACAATCAGTGTAATGCATAAAAAAAACTGGATTAACAATGTATTCCTCATGATTTTATTTTAATTGAAAACGCTGTTCAAATTATTCGTCTTCTTTTTTATCCTTTTTCCCTTTTTTGTTTACATTGCTGGCATGTCTTCCGCTTTCGTCGCCGGTATCAATAAATCCACCCTGAGGATTTAGTCGGTCGAGTTCGGCCTGTAAACTTTTACGTGCAGCCAATGCTTTAGGTTCCTGAGAGTCTGCAGGCACTAAAATCTCCTCGAAAGGAGCTTTGCTCATGTCATACAATTCACCTTTCTGGTTTAATTTAAACTCCGAATTCCGAGCATACCAATTTCGAGCCAATTGTATAAAAATTGACGAACGCGGATTCCCTTTTTGTCCGTGCAGTTGAGCATTAAAACTCTGACCATCAAATATTTTATCGGTTGGCAGTTGCACGCCTGCAATATCAGCAAAAGTAGGCAGAAAATCAACAGCACTAATCAAATCATTCGAGACTTTGCCTTTTGGGGTAACTCCAGGCCAATACACAAGCATAGGCACTAAAGCGCCACCCTCTTGCATGGAGCCTTTTTGACCAATTAACCTCCGACCACCAATGGTAGCTGCATCGGCATTTGGTTTTGCGGTTCCGTTATCGCCAAAAAACACCAAAATCGTGTTTTTATCCAATTTCAGGCGAACCAATTCTTCGCGCAACTGCCCCACCAATTTATCCATATACCGGATATTGTCATCGTATATATTTTTACTATCCGCTTTACTATCAGGAGTTGGTAAAATTTCGCCATGCACGTGCGACAATGAATAATAGGCAAAAAATGGTTTGTTCTTATTCTGAGTCATGAATTCAACCATCTTATTGTGCATCACATCAGGCATATATTCTTTGTCCTTCAATACCGTTTTAACGCCATTAAGCATATATGTTTTTCCTTTTTCCTGTGTATTCCAATAAATACCACTTCCATTAAAACGCAGGTAATAATCGAAACCCCAATCGGATGGTTCGAGTTGCATTTGTCCAAATTTACCAATCTTTGCCGAAGCATATCCGGCTTTTTTTAAATAAGTTGGTATCAACGATTCGGCAGATGGTTTCACTTCCAGGCATGCATCCTGATTGGTTGCTCCTGTTCGGAATAAATGACGACCTGTCAGAATCATCGAACGTGAAGGACCACTCAAAGGAGCTGTATAGGCATTTGTAAAGCGCATACCATCGCTTGCCAGCTTATCAATATTCGGTGTTTTGTATTTATCGGCACCATTACAGCCAATTTCGGCATAACCAAGGTCGTCGGCCAAAATAAAAATTATATTTGGTTTTTGTGTTTGTTCTTTTGCCTGTAATGAGGCATTTACACCTAATACTCCGGCTGCAACAAAACCTGTGGTTTTCAATAAACTAATTCGATTCATTTTTTTTATATTTAAATTCGATTATAATATTAAACAAGGGTATTTTACTTAAATTTTTTACAACATGTACCATTGGTTCAGCAAATCTTACCGTGTTTGGCACCTGAATTCCACCGCCGGGCGTTCCGTTTGGTTTAAATCGGGGGTCAGTCAACTGAACTTCGTTAAGTCGCACCACCACACGTTGTGCATGACTGTGCAACTCTCTGGTATCGCCCCCTTCGAGTCGTTCTTCGAAAATCCTGAACTCATTGTCTTCATACACAATAGTATTTTTCAATGGCTCAATCCATTCTTCCGGTCCTTTAGCTGCAGGATGATTTTTCTTAATATTTACTTCGAAAAAATCCCCTTTTGAAATTTTATATTTTTCATTTTGCTGAAATACAGCTACTTCGCCACGCTTGAGAGTTTTGATCTTTTTTTTGCTTTGTATCTTTGTATCTGTCAAAGCCACAATTACCCGGGTTCCAAAAGTTGTATTCTCGTTCGAGAAACCAACAGTTGACTGTCGCATTACTTTTACAAAATCATTTTCCAG
>CAYXQZ010000092.1:0-9522 GCA_964466415.1 uncultured Paludibacter sp. | reverse complement strand
TTTTATTCTATTTCAAAAACCATAAAATTATCAAATTGCTGATGACTCATGGTGGTTCTGAAACCAAAAAAACCTTCGGTTAATGGTGTTTCGTCTTTCAGTTCCCAAAACAATTCATCGTTCAAAAAATAGCGTACTAAGCCGTTGTGTACAATAATTTTAACCTGATATTCCGTATTTCCTTTTATCAGATGTTCAGTATCGCTATACTCCTTTAAAACAGGTTTATTGCCATCGCTTTTGTATTCTCTGAAACGGGTAAATTTATTATAATGCCCACCTACACCTGCATAATACAGATTGAGATTATCGTACGATGAGAATTTTCCATCACGTACAATTTCCTTTTCGTTTGCAGGGTCAGTTGCCATCCAAAACGCATTCATATCCGATACACGATCGTTTTTACCACCTTTATCCACAACTATTACATCGTAAATTATCATTATATTTCCTTTCAGTTTGGGTTTAAACCAAACAGTTGCACCTCGCTTAGCACTTACATCGAGTTTACCATCTATTATTTGTGTCGACGATGAATCGGGTATTTCAAATTCCACTTTCCAATTCGAAAAGTCAGAATTAAAACGCTCATTGTAAATTACTTTTTCATTTTTTACAGTGCAAACATAAGGTTTCTTATTCTCAGCAGGAATAATTTCGTGCTGAGAATAAAGCGTATACACGAATCCGGTCAGTGAAATAATTAATAGAAGATTTCTCATTTTAAAGTATTTGAATAATTTTCAATGATAGTTTTCGAAATAGCATTTACTTCTTTAATTAACAATGGATAAGCAGGATCATCCATACCACCGTGATCAAAACCTTGCAATTCGTACAATCGGGTTTGCTTGTGCCCTGCCAATTTCATCATTCTACATAAATACGCATTTTCTTCATATCGTCCAAGCAATTCAAGTTCCCTATCACCCGTAATTAACAGCACTGGTGGTGCATCGGGACGTACAAAATAAAGTGGTGCATACTTATCAATTATGGGTTGCGTACTTTTTATACCATTTTCTTTACGGATAGTAAAGTGCGTAATTGCTTGTCCGCTAAACGGAATAATAGCCGCAATACTATTAGCATCAATATTGTATTTAGCTAAATACGTTTTATCAAGCGTTATCATCAAGTCCAAATACCCACCAGCTGAATGTCCCGAAAGAAAAATCAGTTTTGTATTTCCGCCATATTTCTCAATATTTTTGAATGTCCAAGCCACCGCTGCAGCTGCATCTTCGATGTATGATGGCGCTATGGCTTTGGGCGATAATCGGTATTCAACTGCAATTACTGCAAATCCTTTTTCCTTCAATGCTTTTGGAATTTGCTTTTTTCCTCCAGTCATCCCACCACCATGAAACCAAACTATGGTGGGGAAATTTTTTAAATCCTTGGGATAATAGATATCTAAAACACATTGCGAATTGATATATTCGTCCGTTTTATTGATTGAATCGGAATAATAATGAAT
The DNA here is from genome assembly GCA_964466415.1 of uncultured Paludibacter sp. Classification (GTDB taxonomy): domain Bacteria; phylum Bacteroidota; class Bacteroidia; order Bacteroidales; family Paludibacteraceae; genus Paludibacter. Next base: position 8,039 of record CAYXQZ010000092.1, on the reverse strand, counting down.
ATTATTTTCTGTAATATATTGCTGTTGAGCCGACAATACTACCGAATTTGCTAATAAAAACAGTAAAAATAGATTTTTAAGAATTGACATTGACAAGCATTTAATAGTTATGTTAATTATGAATTGCCAGCTGCTTTAGCTGCTGGAAATGTTTAATGATTTTTTTTAGGCTTTAGCCAAATTATTATATTATTTTGGCTAAAGCCCATTTTAATTTCTAACTATTTTCCACCCCATAAATGGGGCGGCAATTTATAAAGCGCCAAAATGAACCAAGCATAACACAATTAGTTGATATTTCATCTTTGTTCTTTCATCTTTGCTCTTTGTTCTATTCTATACTCCCCATTTTCCGTCCTTTTTTCTCAGTATTTGTACTTATTGGAGTTTGCCAGTTGGCTAATTTCGAGTAATTTACACATTGTTTGTGTTCGCGATCCATTGCATCTTCAAACATATCCTTCATCATTGCTTCTTCTTTAGTGTATGCTTTGTCGCCAATTACACTTTTGGTTTCGAGTGGGTCTTTTACATAATCATACATTTCAACAGCTTCAATTTTTGCTTCGCTAAATGGTTTTTCGGCTGAATAATAATCGCCAATCCAAACAGTATAGCGGAATTGTTTTGTGCGAATAGAGTAACCCATTGATTTTGCACGTGGATATTGACTCAAGGCATATTCTCTCAATTGTGAAGTTGGATTTTTCATAGCAGGAACTAAACTGATACCATCCAAATATTTTGGTGTTGGAACTCCTGTTAAATCGCATAAAGTAGGAAAAATATCCACAAATTCGCATTGAGTTGTTGGTTTTACATTTTGCGACATTCCTTTAGGTCCACGCATCAACATGGTTGCATGTGTTGCTTCTTCAAAATCAGTATGTTTGTTCCATAAACCATGATCGCCTAAATGCCAGCCATGATCGCCCCAAAGTACCACAATAGTATTATCGGACAATCCAAGTCGATCAAGTTCGTTCAACACTTTTTGCAATTGAGCATCCATGTACGAAGTGGCTGCATAGTAACCATGAATCAGCTCTTTCTGTTTATCTACTGACAAATGTTCCAATTCTTTTTCAGAATAACTATCAAATTGAGGAATATCGGTGTAACTTTTCAATTCGCCCGAAACATGATAAGCCATATCGGGACTTCCAGCTGCTTTTTTCTGGTATGGTGCAATTTGGAACTGATCACGTTTATATAAATCCCAATATTTTTTGGGTGCTACAAAGGGTAAATGCGGTTTAATAAATCCTACTGCAAGGAAAAATGGTTTACCTTTTGCTTTTAGTTGATTCATTAATTTGATACCCTCTTCGGCAGCTACACCATCCTGATATGTGTTGTCAGGTACATCGGCGCATTCCATGGCTGGTCCTTTTTGCCCTTTTTCAGGATTAGAATTAACATACGTGTTAACTTTTACATTGACATAAGGCATCGACCACGATGGAGCATCGTGACCTGGACCGGCACTGCCCATGTGGTAAATTTTACCAACTGCAGCAGTTTCGTAGCCATTTTTTATAAAATACTCGGGCATACTCACCGCATTTGGATTTACTTGTCGGAAATCGGTTACTAAATCCCAAACTCTCGTTTTATCAGGGCGCATTCCGGTTAAAATACTGGCACGTGTAGCACCACTGATTGCTTGTTGTACATAGCAATTTTGGAATGCAAATCCTTCTTTTGCCAAGCGGTCCATACCCGGAGTTTTTGCAATTTTGTCACCATAAGCCGACATCAAAGGCTTTAAATCGTCAACCGCAATAAATAAGATATTGGGTTTTTGTGTTTTCGCTTCAGAAGCTTGCATTACCGAAGGCAATGAAACTAAACTGATTAGTGCCAAATTTAAACTGCTGTTTTGAATTGTTTTTTTCATAAATAATTAGAATTATTTTAGTTTGTCATCCACTTTACACCAACTTGTTTGGGTGTAAGTATCTGAATATTATTGTTTTTAAATAAGTCAAATTGAAATATATTATTTTTATCCATTTTGAACTTTGGTAATGCCATTTTTATTCCGGTTGGCATTGGAGTTACATTTACTTTGCTTCCCCAAACAATATTACCTTCGAATGTATTGGGTTTAAATTGAAAAACATTCAATGGTTTTTGTTTATCCTGAATAGCAATATTTACTGAATTTCCCTTGCAATTGTACACCACATTATTTACAAAACGATTGTTTTCGGGGAGCAAAACCATCTGTAAATCAGGCCAATCATTTTTATACGAAAAGCCAATATCAATGCCATGTCCACCACAATTTACAATGCTGTTATTGGCAAAATATCCATTTTGAACTTGCAAATACTTTGGTAATTGTTTCTTTTTGGGAGCAAAACTGCTAGTCAAACTTTTTTCGTAATATTCACCTGCAATTAATCTCAGCCCATCTTCCGAAACATCTGACACATAATTATTTATAACTTTATGATTTGCTCCGGCTACCCGAATGCCCGTAGTGCCTTTTATGCCTTGACCCATCACTATATTGCTTTCAAAGGTATTAAATTTTCCGCGTCGGCCAACCAATCCACCTCTCGAAGCAATAACGGTATTAAATCGAACCACATTGTAATTCGACTTCAAAGATACAATTTCTGTGCCTTCGCCATCGGCATGATCGAATAAATTATATTCGATGGTGAAGTAAGCGCCATCATTACCTGTTTGGTCGTCGTGACCGTAACCCCAAATCCGGAATATCTCACGACCGTTGGCTTTAGGCACATAAGGAATATCCTTAATATAACAACTGTCCACTTTATTGTATCGTGCATTTTCATTATCGTTTCCAAGCACGGGATTCATGTTGCTTTTTCCTTTCAGAAAACAATGGTCGATGCGGTTATAACTGCCTTTGAGATAAATCCAATAATACCTGACATCAAATTTATCCGGATTGTAATCAACTATGGCACTGTTGGTTAACCTGCAATAATCGGCATTGAAATTAATAACAGAGCCTCCATCTAATTTGCCTCCTTTAAAGTACAAACCATCAGCAATCAGATAAGGTTTGGAAAAAGTAAGGGTTGAATTACCGGTGAATATCACTTTCCCGGCTGTTTCGGCTCGTAAAGTAATGGGTTTTTGGGCATTCGCAATGCATTTAAAATCTATTTGCACATTTTTCCATTCACCATTTTTCAGGAGTAAAACATCACCTGCTTTGGCATTCGAAATTGCTGAATTTAGTTGCACAGCATTTTCAATCCGCACAGTTTTTTGTGCTGATAAAGTATGGATTGATAGCAATAACATCAATACAAGTATGCTTCTGTTTTTTGTAATTATCATTTTAGGTTGTATTGACATTTACTCTTCATCATTATTTTTTTTGCCTTTTCCTTTTGTAGCTTTTTCTGTTTTTCGTAGATTTTCAATGGTTCTATCTTGTGCCAAAGGTGTTAATCCCCTTTTTGATAAGTTGGACATCAATTCTTTTTTCAAGGTTTTTTTAATCTTTGAATAAGATTTATCTGTAGCATAATTGATTGTTTCACCCGGATTTACTTGCAAATCAGTTAAAATCTCAGGATTTTCCGACAATTCATAGATAGTATACTTATACCGTCCATCGGTTATTTGAAAGCTGTGATAAGATTCAGTAACAATATATTTTCGCGTTGGAATCTTTCCTTCTCCTGTTAAATACGGTTTTAGTGAAATTCCCGGAAGTTCTTTGTTAAATTTTACTCCGGTTAGGTCGCAAAGTGTTGGAATCAAATCGATACCGTTGCAGGTAAGTGATTTATTATCAGCCACATTTGCTTTAATTCCTTTTCCAGCAAAAATAAAAGGAACCCTCTGAGCTTCCTCAAACATTACATTTTTCAGTATTAAACCATGCGAACCGTTCATGTCGCCGTGGTCCGAAGTAAAAACAATAATGGTATTCTCTTCCAGACCCGATTTTTTCAAAGCCGCCAACACACGTCCAATCTGAGCATCAACGCTTTCGGTTAGTCGGTGATACATCCAATTATACAAATCAATTTGGTCGTTGTTCCATGAACGTGGAAAAATATCCATCGATACCATGTCGGGATGTTCGCCGTTAATGGGTTGTGGATTCGAAGCCCGTGGAGGAATTTGTTTTTGATATTCTTCGGGCGATATAGTTTTTTGCCAGGCTAAAATTCGTGCTGTTTCCCGCACATTTGCTTCAGGTAAATCGTTTGGATAACGCTTGTCCATGCCTGCTTTATAACAAATATCGTGGGGATTTATAAATGAAAGAAATAGAAAAAACGGTTTTTCTTTTCCAATTGTTGGCAATATTTGTTCGGCATAAATGGCAGGACCATCGTAAGGATCGGTATTATTGATAGTAAAACCGTATTCCGAAACATCCTTTGTTCCATACAAATGTGTTTTTCCAGAGTAAAGCGTTTCGTAACCAGCATTTCTGAAAATTACTCCCATGCCATCTTTTGACGCTATTTGTTGTACTTTTTCATTGTTATAGGCTGATGTATTTTCTTTTACCCCAACTTCCGATGCATAATGTCCGGTTAATAATGAAAAACGCGAAGGCATTGACACCGGATTGGCACAATATGTTTTTTCGAATCGGTAGCCTTTTGAGGCTAATTCGTCCATATTTGGTGTTTTCAACCATTTATTTCCCATGCAACTCATCATGTTGTACGACTGTTGATCGGTCATGATATACAACACATTGGGTTTGGTTTGTGCCAAAGCCGAAATGCTTGCCAAACTTAAAATTGCTAAATTTACATTTTTCACTGATTTCATTTTGTTGTTTTATTAATCGTTGGTTCAGGTAAATTCATCCACAAAAGCGGGTTTTTCAAAGGTAAATTACGGAGGCTTTCGTTGCCTAACTTTTTGTTAACCAAAGTTTCCCATTCATTCAACCATGTCATTTTGTTGTATGCATTAGCAGCTAAAAACAAAAATGCCGAAGGTCTTGGTTGTTCTTCCCATTCGCTAATATCTTGTTTGTAAGTCCACTTGCTTTTATCCAGAATATACGGAAACATAAATTCAATTCCTTTTCCAATAAATCGACCATCAGCTGTTTTGTAATTCCACAAATCGTTATTTTCGTCAGAAATGAGAGCAACCAATGCCGACATGCCATCCAAATTGAACTGCATATACGAGTAGGGTTTAGTTCGCGCCAATTCTTCGTGAAAACCTCCGTCGGCATCCATTTGGTTAGGTAGCAAAATGGTTTTATAACGTATGCGAATGCTATCGAGCATTTCTACATCATTGGTTAGCAAGGCATAAGCCGCCGCTTGTGTGTGCCACCATGTACCATGATTGTTTTTCCAGTTTTTCTCGGTTATACCGTAAGGATGCGTGTTGAGCCAGTTTAAAAACGAGGCAAACCACTTTTTTACTTCAACACTTAGTTTTGGTGAGAAGTAAGGCGAATTCTCCAGCTTTTTTACTGACAAAGCCACTTCTATTAAGGGTGCTGCATCAATGATTCCAATTCCACGTCCGGTGCAAATACCTTTAATTGCCTGCGAATAAAGCAAATGCGGATTCATCAATGTAGTTGTATCTACAAACCATGCATTCAAATGTTTAGCGGCAGTTTCCACATATTTTTTATTGCCTGTAAGCAAATAGGCCGAAGTTTGAGTACCCACAATCCAACTCAGTTTTTTCAAATAATCATGATGTGCATCAAAATTTTCAGGGTTTCGCTGACCGTCTTTTTGTATGTATTTTCCGTTCGGGTCGTTGGAGTTTGGCCACCAATAAGTTCCTTCGGAATAATAATCGTGTTTTCCACCGGCACTTCGAACACAAGATGCCGAAGTTACAGTTTGTGGGTTTAAGCTAAGTTGCTCATTGGCAGCCAAAATGGTTTTCTCACTTAAATTATCTGTTAATTTTGCAGCAATGGGCTGACTTTGAGTTTTAAAAAACGCAATCATTTGTTGCTTCATTTGCGCAGCCACTTTTTCATAGCTTTTTGCACCGGCCACATTTGCTTTTTCCAATGGATCTTTCTTATAATCATATAATTCAGTACCCACAATCAGACTCTCACTAAATGCTTTATCCGACCGGAACCCATTTTTTAACCACATTGTATAGCGATAACGTTCGTTGCGAATGGAGTAGCCCATAAAGTTGCCAAGCGAATAACCTAAACGTTCTTTTTCAACCGCATTTACAGTTCTTGGATACTGACTCACAGCAAATTGTTTCACTTTTGTGTTTGGGCTTTTCATTATTGGCACAAGACTTTTTCCATCCAGATTGGTTGGCACAGAAACTCCTGCCAAATCGCAAAGAGTAGGAAATACGTCCACAAATTCGGTAGGCGAATTGCTTTTGTTAGATTTAATTCCGGGAGCCGAAATGATAAGTGGCGAGCGTGTGGCTTGTTCAAAATTGGTATGTTTGCACCACAAATTATGATCACCCAAATGCCAGCCATGATCGCCCCAAAGTACGATAACTGTATTTTCGGTTAATCCCAACGAATCGAGCGTATTGAGCAAAATGCCAACTTGCGCATCGGTGTACGAAACGGCTGCATAATAGCCATGAATCAATTCTTTTTGTTTGGCCAATGGCAATGTAATTCCGAAGTCTTTTTGATCGGTAAATTCCAGCAAAGCAGGAATGTCGGAATAGGCACGTATCTCGCTGGCAGCATGATAGGCAATATCAAAGCCATTTTTTATTTTTTCCTGATAAGCAGCAATTGGCATTTTATCGCGGTCGTACATGTCCCAGTATTTTTTGGGTGCCACAAATGGCAAATGCGGTTTTGCAAAACCCACACCCAGAAAAAATGGTTGATTTTTTTGTTTTAATTGGGCCAGAATGGCTTTTGCCTGAAGTGCATTTGCACCATCGGTATAGCCATTATCGGCAATTTCGATACATTCAACCGTAGGTCTTATTTTTGAAGTAGCATACTCTCGCGCTTCACTTTTGGTTAGTCCTTTTGCAAGGGCTTCGTTTTGAAATTTTTCAGCCAATTCGCGCGTTTCCGTCAATTGGTAATTACCAAGTGCAGGTTCGCCGGCGCTTGAATAATATCGCTGTTCGGTTTTGTAATAAGGTACACTCCACGATAGAGCATCCGTTTGTTTATCCACACAGCGCGGGTCATAAATTTTACCAATTCCCTGTGTACTATATCCTTGTGTAATTAAATATTCGGGCAAACTCACAATTTCGGGGTTAGCTTCACGCATTAGGGTTTTCAAATCCCAAACTCTGGTATGATCGGGACGCATGCCGGTCATAATACTGGCACGAGTTGGACCCGAAACTGCTTGCTGACAGTAATTGCTTAAAAAAACAGTGCCACGCGATGCTAATCGGTCTATATTGGGTGTTTTAATTTTATTATCGCCATAGCATCCCAAAATAGGTTTTAAGTCGTCGATGGCAATAAAAAGTATATTCTGCTTTTGCGATTTTACTTCCTGAGCTTGAGTAAGCATTGGCATAGTTGCCAAACCTATGATAGCTAACTGAATTTTTTCAATTCTCATGATTTATTTGGTATTATATTCAATTTTACCTTTCTCTTTCAGCATTTTAGCGCGAACCAAAGCTTCCAGATAATAATAATCGGCATACACAAGTGGCACATCTACTTCGGAATTTTGAGGAAACGAACCCGTAGAATGACCAAGTAAAAAGCCTTTATTTGTTTTATATTTTGATAAATACGATTTTTCAAGTGATTGAATCATAGTATCGGCCATCGTACGATAATAATTGGCTTTGGACGTGGAATAAGTAGAAAATTCATACAAAGCGGATGCGATTAAAGCTCCGGCTGAAGCATCACGAGGCGTTGTTTTACCGGCTACAGCATCAAAATCGAAATAAGGAATTTTATCAGTCGGAAGATTTTTATGGTTGAGAATAAAAGAGGCAATGTTTTCGGCAAACTTCAGGTATTTCATATCTTTTGTTTCACGATACATTAGCACATATCCGTATAAAGCCCAACCTTGTCCGCGCGCCCACGACGAATCATCGTTCAAGCCCTGATG
>CAYXQZ010000091.1:0-12011 GCA_964466415.1 uncultured Paludibacter sp. | reverse complement strand
TGTTTTATATGTTTTTGTGGCATTAATTTTGATTGTGCAACCCGGCAATTGCAACTTCGCAATAAAAAAAGTATATTTGCAAATTCAATCAGAACATCAATATAATGCGTATTATTCAAACATTATCAAAAATATTTGTCCTTTTAATGGTTCTCTTTTTGTGGGCGTGTAGCTCTACAAAATTTGTAAGCGATGGAGAGTATCTGCTTGATGATGTGCGTATTAAATCCGACCTAAAAGATGTTGAATCATCCGAATTGAAAGAGTATTTGCGCCAAACTCCTAATCCTACAGTGCTTGGCCTTTTTCGTATGCAATTAGGTATTTATAATTGGGCACCTAGGGATACAAGCACAAAATGGAACCGTTTTTGGAATCGTACTTTTAAAAGTTGGGGTGAACCTCCTGTTATTTTCGACGAAGTGTTGACTAAAATGTCGACTCAACAACTACAGTTACTATACCAAAATCGAGGTTACATTAACGCTTATGTGGATACCAATTTAGTTTTTAAAAATAAAAAGGTAAAAGTGCAATATCACATACAAGCCAATAAACCATACAAAATCCGAAATTACAAGACGCAAGCCAATCATCCTGTTTTCGACTCTATTGCTGCCGACACTGCTAGATCATTTATACGTAAAGGAATTAATTTCGATACCGATGTTCTTAATCGAGAGCGTGAACGCATAGCGTCGCAAATGCGAAATACGGGTTACTATAACTTTATAAAGGATTTTATTGTTTATACTGCCGATAGTGCACTTAAGAGCAATAAGGTAGATGTAAAATTAGACATTAAATCGAACCTCAAAAATAGTAGTGCGCCAATTAATTGGTTAGTTTTCAGGCAGTATTATGTTGGTAAAGTATTTTTTGTTTTAAACAAAACGGATAATCTCGATTCGATAAATGTAGTTCAGCAATACGATACCGTTTCGTTTCGGAATTATTATTTGATTGATGCCAAACAGAAATTTGTAAGTCTGGATGCTTTGGTGCATAATTCGTTTATTGAACCCAATAGTTTATATAGCGATATAGCTGTTGAACGAACTTATTCAGGATTAAACTCCTTGTCGCCAATAAAATATGTGAACATATCGTTCAAAGAAACTGATGTGCCCGATGTGCTCGATTCGTATATATATATTGTACCCGGAAAAACAATCAGTGTGTCGGCCGAAGTTGAAGGTACGCTCACCAAAGGGTATTTGGGTGGCGCTTTACAATTGGGTACAGTTAATAAAAATGTGTTCAAAGGAGCTGAAACATTGAGCATTCAAGGTCGTATGGCGCTCGAAAAACAAAATATTGAATGGGCTAAAGAAATTGGTGGTCAGGTGCGACTCATGTTTCCTAAATTTTTGTTTCCGTTTGGCAGCTACGATTTTAAACGAAATGTACATGCCAATACCGAGTATACAACTAATATTAGCTATCAGAATCGTCCTAACGAATTTACGACTACAAATTTAACGGGAGGAATGAATTACTCTTGGTCAACTGCTGCGAACAAATATCATCACCAGTTTGAGTTATTCAACCTGAGTTATGTGTATTTTCCAAAAATTGATGCTACTTTTCGTTCAACGTACATCAATGCTGGCATTTATAATAAATATAATTACGAAGACCATTTTATAATGCGTATGGGCTACAATGGTTCATTTACTAATTTTAATATCAATAGACCATTGCGCAATTATACTTTGCATAATTATAACGTGGAAACAGCGGGGAATTTTTTATCCCTTGCCAACATAATTTTAGGTACCACTAAAGAATTGGACGGCTCGTACAAATTATTTAATGTGCGGTACTCGCAATATGTGCGTGGCGAATACAATACTTCCTACTATCAAATTTTCGACAAAAACAATCGCATAGTTTATCATGCAGGTTTAGGCGCGGGTTTGCCTTTTGGCAATGCAAATATTATTCCGTACGAACGTAGGTTTTATAGTGGTGGTGCCAATAGCGTACGCGGGTGGAACGAAAGTAGACTTGGTCCTGGCGTATACAAAGGAATACTCAATGTGCGTTCGCGCGACTACAATCAGGTGGGCGATTTAAAATTGGATTTAAATGTGGAATATCGTACCAAAATGTTTTGGTATATCGAGGGTGCATTGTTTTTTGATGCCGGAAATATATGGACTATAAAAGATTATAGTACTGAACAGCCTGGAGGTCAGTTTAAATGGAATAGTTTTACCGAACAAATAGCCATGTCGTATGGTGCTGGTTTGCGACTGGACTTTTCGTTTTTTATTTTCCGTTTCGATATGGGCGTACGCATGTTCGACCCTGCTGAGGTTGACGCAAATCGTTGGCGTTTTAAACAGCTGAATAGCGACGATTTTGCATTTCATGTAGCTATTGGGTATCCTTTTTAATAAATAAATTAAGAATTATAATATGAAGAGAAATTTGGTTAAAGTGTTTTTAGTAAGTCTTGTTTTAGTTTTTGCAACTTCGTGTTTGGAGGATGATTATTCAAAGCAAATTGAAGAATGGAAAACCGAGAACGATACCTATTTCATAAACATGAAAGATAGTTCAGATTATCAGTCCTTTACACTTCCAGCTGAGCAGGGTGGAGGTTTATTTTATTATAAAATTAAAAAGCAAGGCAATGCCGAAAGCGTTAGCCCAACCGAAACGGATAAAGTGACTGTAAACTATAAAGGTAAGCTTATAAATGGAGCCGTTTTCGATGGTACTTTTAAAGGTGTTGATCCTACATTGGACCTAACTGCTACACCTCGCACTTTTACTGTTTATCAGTTAATTCCTGGATGGGTAGTGAACCTAAAACAGATGAAAGTTGGCGAAATTAGAACCATTGTACTACCTTACTATTTGGCTTATGGTACAATGGGTGCTGGATCAATTTTACCCTATTCCTCTTTGCTTTTCGATATGCAATTAATTTCGATACAGAAAACAGTTGTCGAATAAATGCTATAAGTCAAACCAATAACTCTTAGCGCCATAATCAGCTACTACAACTGTTTTGTTTTCGAATCGGAAATTATTGATAAGCGTTGCAATTTCTTGTCGCAATACATCCAATGCATTTTCGGTTAAATCGTTGCGGAATCCTTTATCGGCCATTTCGGCTACTAATTGCATGGAATAGATTCTGCTTACAACTTGACCGAAGTCAACTAGCTTGCGTTGTGCGAGCTGAAAATCCAATTCAAAACTTGTCAAGTCGCGTAGACGTTCGAAAATGGAAGGGGAATACGTTTTTAGGTAGCTGTAGAGTTTTGTTTCTTTGGCATTTTTCATAAGTTTGAGAAATGCATCAGCTATTTGGTGATACAAAATATCATTCGAACCTTCGAAAATTTGGAATGGACGACTATCCACCGTTGAGCGTCCAGCAATATGATTTAAGCGATATCCTTTTCCTCCAACCAACTGTAACAGCGATTGCGAAGATTCCTGCATCATATCGGTAGTTACAGTTTTAATTATATTCGCTTCGAGTCCGAGTGGGAATAAATCATTTTCAATATCAGCCACTTCGCCCGATTTTACACAAAATGCAGAGCAAATAGTAAAATTAGCTTGTAAACGAGCCAAGCGGTTTTGCACCTGATCATATTCAAATAAGTTTTTATTTCCTACCAAACGATTTTGCGCATGTGTAATGGCTTCGTCCAACATGCGCTGAATAAAGCCCAATCCCATTGCTGGAAATTGAAAACGACTACGATGCAATAAATCCAACAACATTTTTACACCAGTAGTTTGTGGTATAAGTCTGTTTTGTTCAGGTAGTTGTACATCCAAATGGTTTAATCCATAAGGAATCTGATACAATCCCAAGTTTTCGTAATATTCATCCACCGTTATTTGCTGATTAGGAGCATTCACGTCGCACATAAACATTTCTACATCGCGCATAAGACTTCCAGTTTCGGTTTTTCTGCGTCCGGTAAGTAGCCAAAATTCGGCCATGCCGGTTAATCCTTGCCAGTGTTTTTTGCCCTGTAAATGAAATTTTCCATCTTTTTCAGTAACCGAAGTTTGCATGTTAAGCGCATCGCTACCAAATCCAGGTTCGGTAATCATTAAACCACCCATACTTTGATTGTTCAAAAAGCGTTTATAAACATGCGGTTTAGCTGCTTCCTGCCCATATTTGGTAAATGGTTGTAAAAAGAGCGCATTATTTATACCCAATGTAAGCGACAATGCAAGCGACTCGTAGGATGCTGCGGAGATAAAAGCAATATTTTGTTTTACATTACCTCCAAAACCTCCATAAGCCCGCGGAATAGTTAGTGCTAAAGGGTTGGTGGACATCAGTTCAGTTAAAACCGGAGCTGGTATGCCACGTGTGCTGCAAAAAACATCGATTTTTTCATCGCGATGATATGCACGTTTCATACTGGCCTTAAAATTGTCTAAAAACTGCTGAAAAGTAATGTTTGCAAATGGATGATCAGTCATTGAAAGAATTGTATTTGTTATCAAAAAAGAATAAACCGGACGTTTTTTTAACGCCGGTTTGCCTTTTAAACAATAAAGTAACGAGATTGTTTTATTGTCTCATCTAAATCAATTGGTAAAATGCAATTTAATTTCGACAATACATACCAAACGCTTGCTCCCGAATTGTTTTCGGAGTGTAAACCCACACCTGTTCAAACGCCTCAATTAGTGCTGTTTAATAACGCATTGGCTTCGGAGCTTGATATTGAATTTATTGATAGCAACACTGAAACCTTGGCTGCGCTGTTGAGTGGTAATATAATTGCCGATGGTGCTGCATGTTTAGCGCAAGCATACGGTGGGCATCAGTTTGGGCATTTTAATATGTTGGGTGATGGCAGAGCCATTTTGATTGGTGAACATGTTACTACGGCGGGATTGCGATTCGATATTCAACTAAAAGGTTCTGGCATTACGCCTTACTCCCGACGAGGAGATGGACGTGCCACGCTGAGCGCCATGCTCCGTGAGTATTTAATTAGCGAATGCATGTTTGCATTAAATATTCCTACTTCGCGAAGTTTGGCTGTGGTGGCTACTGGCGAAGCTGTTTATAGGGAGCAAGTGCAGCAAGGTGCAGTTTTGACACGTGTTGCTGCAAGCCATATTCGAGTTGGAACATTTGAGTATGTTAATCGTTTTTGTACGCCACAAACGCTTCGTGATTTTACAAATTATGTTGCAAAACGACATTTCCCCGAAACTTTACTCGATGAAAATGTAGCGATATCCCTGCTTACTAAGGTGTTGGATAAGCAAATTGATTTAATTGTGAATTGGATGCGTGTTGGTTTTATACATGGCGTAATGAATACGGATAATATGACAATTTCGGGCGAAACAATTGACTATGGACCTTGTGCTTTTATAAATGCTTATAATCCCGATACTGTATATAGTTCTATAGATACGGGTGGACGGTATGCTTTTGGTAATCAGCCTACAATGGCTCTTTGGAATCTTACGCGATTGGCCGAAAGCCTGTTGCCGTTAATTGATAGTGATACTTCGGTGGCAATTAAAAAGGCAGAGGCTGTTTTAAATACATTTCAACCTATTTTTGAAAATCGATATATGACCATGATGGCTCAAAAAATTGGTATTGTAAATGTTCAGGAAAATGATAAAAAAATGATTGAAACACTATTGAACTGGATGTATGTAAATAATGTAGATTACACTAATACTTTTGTGCGGTTAATGTATCCTCATTTTATTACTGCAGATATATATCAACATGCGGAATTTCTGAATTGGGAAAAAGTATGGAAAGAGCGCATGGCAAGTGAACCAAATTGGCTGCAAACCATGCAACAATTCAACCCTATTTACATTCCGCGCAATCATCAAGTGGAAGCAGCACTTCAACAAGTAACTGAAACGGGTGAGATAAGTGCTTTTGAAAAACTCTTGAATCGATTGTCGGAGCCCTACTCAGCTACAAATCCCGATTTTGAATTGATGGCGCCGCCAGCTTTTTCCGACGATGCCTGTTACAAAACCTATTGTGGAACGTAATGTTAAGTTTTGTGCATGTAGCTTTGTGTAATTCTACTAAACAAGCTCTTGCACAACTTTTTGTTTTTTTGTACCTTTGCGGCTGAAAATAGCAAATCTCAAAAACCCCTCTCAATTATCATTTCATGGAAAAAATTATTATCCTCGATTTCGGTTCGCAAACTACCCAACTTATTGCTCGCCGTCTGCGCGAATTAAACGAATATTGCGAAATTTTGCCTTACAACAAGTTTCCGAACGATACCGATGAAGTGAAAGGGGTTATTCTCTCAGGAAGTCCATTTTCGGTGTACGACCCTACTGCTTTTAAAGCAGACCTAACCCCAATACGCGGCAATTTCCCAGTTTTGGGTATTTGTTATGGTGCTCAGTTTATGGCTTACACTTCGGGTGGCAATGTAGAAGCTGCTGGCTCGCGCGAATATGGCCGAGCAAATCTGACTTATATCGACTCTAAAGATCCATTATTCACAAATATACCTTCTGGTTCACAAATTTGGATGTCGCACGGCGATTCAATTACAAAAATCCCAAGTTCATTTGTGAAAATTGCTAGTACCGACGATGTGGAATTGGCTGCTTTTAAGGTAGAAGGCGAAAATACGTGGGGTGTGCAATTTCACCCAGAGGTGTTCCATACATTAGATGGTACACAATTGCTCGAAAACTTCCTTAATATCTGCGCTTGTAAACGCGATTGGTCACCAGCTTCGTTTGTGGAATCAACGGTGGCCGAACTTAAAAAACAATTGGGCAACGACAAAGTGGTTCTAGGCTTATCGGGCGGTGTTGATTCGTCGGTGGCTGCGGTATTGCTTAACAAAGCCATTGGTAAAAACCTTACTTGTATTTTTGTTGATCATGGTTTGCTTCGTAAAAATGAATTCGAAAACGTAATGAAAGATTACGAACACCTTGGATTGAATGTAATAGGCGTTAATGTAAAAGATCGTTTTTACAAAGCATTAGCAGGCGTGTCGGATCCTGAACAAAAACGCAAAATTATTGGTAGTGGATTTATTGATGTGTTCGACGAAGAAGCACATAAAATAGAAGATGTAAAATGGTTGGCACAAGGCACAATATATCCTGATATTATTGAATCGCTTTCGATTACAGGTACCGTTATCAAAAGTCATCACAATGTGGGTGGACTTCCTGAAAAAATGAATCTGAAACTTTGTGAACCATTACGCCTATTATTTAAGGATGAAGTTCGTAAAGTAGGAACCGAAATGGGCATGATGCATCATCTTATCAAACGCCAACCTTTTCCTGGTCCAGGTTTAGCTGTTCGTATTTTGGGCGATATCACAGCCGAAAAAGTACGAATACTGCAAGAAGCCGACGATATTTTTATTACTGGCCTTCGCGATTGGAACTTATACGATAAAGTGTGGCAAGCGGGTGTAATTCTGCTTCCTGTTCAGTCAGTGGGTGTTATGGGCGATGAACGTACCTACGAAAATGCAGTTGCTTTGCGCGCTGTAACTTCGACCGATGCCATGACAGCCGATTGGGCACAGCTTCCGTATGAGTTTTTGGCAAAAATGTCCAACGAAATCATTAACAAGGTAAAAGGCGTAAACCGCGTAGTGTACGATATTAGTTCGAAACCACCTGCAACTATTGAGTGGGAATGATTGATACGCATTCACATATATATTCCGAAGAATTTGATGCTGATATTGCAGAGGTTATTGAGCGAGCAAAAAATGCGGGTATAGTAAAAATTATATTGCCAAATGTGGATAGCGAATCGCTGCCACGTATGTTAGCGTTGGAAGCCAACTATCCTGATTATTGCTATGCTGCTATTGGTTTGCACCCAACAAGCGTTAATGAAAACTATAAACTTGAGCTAGATTTAGTAAAATCAGAGTTGGAGCGCAGAAAATATATTGCCATTGGCGAAATTGGCATTGATTTATACTGGGACAAAACGTTTTTAAGCGAACAGATCATTTGTTTTCAACAGCAAATTGAATGGGCTTTGAAATTGGATTTACCCGTAATCATTCATATTCGTAATTCGTTTCGCGAAACAATGGATGCATTGCAGCCATATAAAGACAAAGGATTGACTGGTGTGTTTCACAGTTTTACTGGCACGCTTACTGAGGCTAAAGAAATGATTAGATTTGGAGGATTTAAATTAGGAATCAACGGAATTGTAACATTTAAGAATGCTGGTTTGGCCGAAATTGTATCAAAAATTGACTTGCAACATATCATTCTCGAAACAGATTCACCTTACTTATCACCAACTCCGCACAGAGGCAAGCGAAACGAAAGTGCATATTTAACCATTATTGGCGAAAAACTAGCCGAAATTTATGGAATAAGCACTGATTATATTGGAAAAATTACAACTATAAATGCAATGAACTTGTTTAAAATGTCATAATTTAGTGTTGTAATTGTCTGAAAATCAGACTAAATAAAAATTTGTTCAACATAAAATTATTTTTATATTTTGTAATTCATAAATTATTCTTATCTTCGCCGTGTTTTGGAGAGGTGCTCGAGCGGTTGAAGAGGCACGCCTGGAAAGCGTGTATACCCCTAAAGGGTATCGAGAGTTCGAATCTCTTCCTCTCCGCAACTCAAAATGACAAATTAAAAACAAAAACAAAATAAATTCAACAAATTACAACTCAAAAAAAAAAGTAAAATGAAAAAGGTATTTGCAATCTTATCAATCGTAGCAATTTTCAGCTTTGGAAGCACTATGACAGCGGTAGCTCAGGATTCTACTGCAACTGCACCAACTACAGCAGTGGCTGATTCAGCCGTATCAGACTCAACTCAGGTAACAGAAGGAGCCGTAGCTGTTGAAGAAGGTGGTATGCACAAAGGTTTAAAACAAAAATTTATTGAAGGTGGTGCAGGCTGGATGGCTCCTATCGCTTTCTGTTTAATCGTAGGTTTAGCTCTTTGTATCGAACGTATTCTTTATTTAAGCTTATCTTCAACAAGTACAAAAAAATTGTTGAACAGTATTGATGAAGCTTGGGATAAAGGTGGTGTAACTGCAGCAATGGAAATTTGCCGTAACACTCGTGGCCCTGTAGCGTCCATTTTCTATCAAGGTCTATCTCGTTACGACGAAGGTATCGATGTAGTAGAGAAAACTGTTGCGTCTTATGGTGGCGTTCAGTTAGGTTTATTAGAAAAGAACTTAAGTTGGATTACTTTATTTATTACATTGTCTCCTTCATTAGGTTTCTTGGGAACAGTAGTAGGTATGATTCAAGCATTTGACAAAATCCAACAAGTAGGTGATATTTCAGCAACAATTGTAGCAGGTGGTATGAAAGTTGCTCTTTTAACAACTGTATTTGGACTTATTGTAGCTATGATTCTGCAAATTTTCTTTAACTACATTCTTACATTAATTGAAAGCTTAACTACTGATATGGAAGATTCTTCTATTTCATTGCTTGATATTATTGTAAAACATTCGAAAAAATAAATCGTACTCAAAAAAATATTGATATGTCAAAAATAGTAGAAAAAGTATCCGGCATTACGGTTCTGCTTCTCGGTGTTGTTTCAGTAATCCTAGTAGTTTTAATCTACTTGGGAGGAAACGCTGAATCATTGATGGTTGGTGAAGAATCATTAACTGTTCCAAAATTTACAGATCCCTTGCTGTATTGGTCGTATCTTTTAGTTGTATTAACTATTGGTATTACAATATCTCTTACAATTTATGGTTTTATTAAATCACTTATAGTAAGTCCTGCTGCAGCTTTAAAATCGTTAGCTCCACTAATTCTATTTGCCATAATTTTTATAATTTCATGGTTTTTAGGTAGTGCTGAAAAAATCTCAATTATTGGTTATGAAGGTACCGAAAACGTAGGTTTTTGGGCTAAGTTCAGCGATATGTTGATTTACTCGAGCTATGTATTATTTGTTGGACTTATACTTACAATTATAGGTGCAAGTATTTACAGAAAAGTGAAATAATTTAGAATTTAAACTCAGAATATTTTAATATAATCATGGGAAAAAAGAGAAAAATCAGCGAAATCAATTCCAGCTCAATGGCTGATATCGCGTTTTTGCTTCTTATTTTCTTCCTTGTAACTACATCCATGAATACAAGCACTGGTTTGTCGCGTAGGCTTCCAGCTCCTTTACCTCCTGGTATGAAAGTTCCACCTGTTGATATTAACAAACGCAATATATTTATTGTGAAAATTAATAGCCAAAACCAATTATTGGTTCAAGGGGAAGAAATGAACGTAAGAGATTTGCGTGCAAAGGCAAAAGAATTTATTAAAAACGAAGCAAACGATCCTTCACTCCCTGTCAAAACTATGGTAAATGTACCATTAATTGGACAGATAGAGATTACAAAAGATCACGTAATTTCGTTGCAGAATGACGTTGATACTCAATATCAAGCTTATATCGAAGTTCAAAATGAACTAGTAGCCGCGTATAATGAGTTAAGAAATGAAATAGCAAATGAGAAATTTGGCAAAAATTTCGCAGATCTTGACGAAAAACAATCTGACGCTGTTCAGGATGTTTATCCTCAAAAAATCTCTGAAGCTGAGCCTAAAAATTATGGAGGAGTGAAAGATGGCCAAAATTAGAAAAGACAGCGAAAGAGAAACTCCTGAATTGTCAACATCATCATTGCCAGATATTATTTTTATGTTTCTATTCTTTTTTATGGCTGTAACAACCATGAAAGAAATAACATTTAAAGTTCGTGTTTCTGCACCATCGGCATCCGAAGTTCAAAAATTGGATAACAAATCGCTTACACGCTATGTGTATGTAGGTAAACCAATGGATCAATATGCTAAATTGTTTGGTTCTGAAACTCGTATACAACTTGGTGATGCATTTGCCGATTTAGGTGAATTGGAGAGTTTTGTTGTAAACGAACGTAGTGCTATGAACGAAGACGATCAGAATTTAATGACCGTTTCGATAAAAGCTGATAAAGACACAAAAATGGGTATCGTTAATGATATTAAACAATCGCTTCGTAGAGCTTATGCCTTGAAAATTGTTTATACAGCTAACAAAACTGTAGTTGCAGCGCAATAATCATTTTACTTTATATATAAAAATGCTCTGAGACATCAGGGCATTTTTTTTTACATATATATTTCCCTTTACCTTGTTTGCAAAAGCTTGATTATCAAACGGAAAATTCTACTCTGTTTGATATAGATTAGCTCTCTTAAAGCTTTCAAATTTCAGATTATTTTTGTAATTTTGCACCCCTAATTTAGTTAATCGTTAATTGGCTAATTAGCTGCCTAGTTGAAAAATAAAATTTCAAAACAATTCGTTTTTAAAACGCACAATTCAGATATGACAAAGTTTAAAGAGTATTCCGGACTTAATCTTTCCGACGTTAACAAAGAACTATTGAAACGTTGGAAAGAACTTGATATTTTCCATAAAAGTATCGAAACTCGCGAAGGAAAACCATCGTTTGTTTTCTACGAGGGACCTCCTTCTGCTAACGGTATGCCTGGAATTCACCACGTTATGGGACGAACTATCAAGGATGTTTTTTGTCGTTATAAAACCATGCAAGGATTTCAGGTAAAACGTAAAGCTGGTTGGGATACGCATGGATTGCCTGTGGAATTAGGTGTGGAAAAAGCGCTTGGAATTACTAAGGAAGACATTGGAAGCAAAATAAGTGTTGACGATTACAATGCTGCTTGCCGTAAAGATGTATTGAAATATACAAAAGAGTGGGAGGATCTTACCACAAAAATGGGATATTGGGTTGATATGAATGATCCGTACATTACGTATGATAATTGTTATATCGAAACTTTGTGGTGGTTGCTAAAACAACTTTACAACAAAAACTTATTATACAAGGGTTACACCATTCAGCCATTTTCGCCAGCTGCTGGCACCGGACTTTCAACACATGAACTTAACCAACCTGGTTGCTATCGCGATGTGAAAGATACCACTTGTGTGGCACAATT
>CAYXQZ010000090.1:0-12026 GCA_964466415.1 uncultured Paludibacter sp. | reverse complement strand
ATAATAGGGATGAAAAAACATGGAAAAGCACACAGCAACTGTTGGTTTTACTCATTGAATCGGTAAGTAAGGGTGGAAACCTACTTTTAAATGTAGGACCAACTGCCCGTGGTGTATTCGATGAACGGGCTGAACAGGCACTAAACAATATGGGGCAATGGATGAAATTCAACAGTCGTTCAATTTATGGCTGTACACAAGCTCCGGCAGAATTTAAAGTTCCCGAAAATAGCATCCTGACCTACAATCCGACTACTAAAAGTCTGTACATTCATTTGCTGGAATATCCACTACAAAACTTCAATTTGCCAGACTACAAAGGAAAAGTGAAATATGCGCAATTCCTACACGATGGTTCTGAAATTAAAATCACGGCAAAAGAAGGTCATTGGATAAAAGAAGAGGAAAACCCCAACGACCTGAACCTCAGTTTGCCAGTAGTAAAACCGAATGTAGAGATTCCGGTAATTGAACTGTTATTAAAGTAGTGTTGAAGTATTGGTATAAATAAGTCATAAATGTAATAATAAATTTATTTATGAATGCAACTCCCATTATTATTGGCAGTATATTGGTTTTTATACTCGCCTATCGATATTATTATGGCTTTGTAGCCGCACGTTTAGCCATTTTCAAGAGTGATATGGTAACTCCTGCCACCCGAATGTACGATGGTAGTAATTACTATCCTATGAGTAAATGGGTATTGTTTGGACACCATTTTGCAGCCATTGCCGGAGCAGGTCCCTTGGTCGGTCCAGTTTTGGCGGTTCAGTTTGGTTTTGCTCCCGGTCTGCTGTGGATATTGGTAGGGGCAGTAATGGCCGGAGCAATGCACGATTTGGTTATTCTGTTGGCTTCAGTGAAACACGATGGTAAATCATTGGTAGAGATTGCCCGTGCCGAAATCAATAAAACCAGTGGTATTACAGCTTCAATCGCAGTGCTGATTATTCTTGTTGTAGCATTGGCGGGATTGGGAATGGTTGTTGTGAATGCCCTTGCTGAAAGTTCGTGGGGAACATTTACCATTGCATCAACCATACCGATTGCTTTGCTGATGGGCGTATGGATGTTTAAACTCACACCTGGAAAAACAACATTACCTACTATAGCCGGAGTTTTGATGCTTATTGGGGCAGTCATTTTCGGACGATACATTCCGGGTTCAGCTTTAGAATCCTGGTTTACTTATGACCGCAAAACACTGACCCTGATTTTGGCAGGATATGGACTTCTGGCTTCGGCACTGCCAGTATGGTTATTGCTTTCACCCCGCGATTACCTCAGTTCGTATATGAAACTAGGTGTTATTGGATTGCTGGCTGTGGGAATCGTGATTGTTTCGCCTGAATTGAATATGCCAGCCTTTACCACCTTTATTCATGGTGGCGGTCCGGTAATATCAGGGCCTTTGTTTCCGTATTTATTTATTACCATTGCCTGTGGTGCAGTATCGGGATTTCATGCTTTGGTGAGCTCGGGTACAACTTCTAAAATGCTTTCCAGTGTTACACATATCAAAATGATCAGTTCCGGTGCTATGCTTGCCGAAGGTGTAGTTAGTATTATGGCCTTGTTAGCCGCAGCCAGTTTATTGCCGCTCGATTATTTTATTATCAATATTCCTGTCGAAAAATTCAGTGAGTATGCGCCACAGCTAAAGGCTATGGGATTTCTGGATTCGAATATCAACGAGCTTTCGAAGGAAGTGGGCGAAAACCTTGCAGGACGTACTGGTGGTGCAGTAACACTAGCCGTAGGCATGGCCAAAATATTTTCAGCTATCCCTGGTCTAAAAGCCTTTATGTCTTATTGGTATCATTTTGCCATTATGTTCGAGGCTTTATTTATTCTCACTACCATTGATGCCGGAACACGAATTGGTCGTTTTATTCTTCAGGAAGGGATTGGAAAAGTATATAAACCTTTTTCCCGAACGAATTGGTTACCCGGAAATTTGATAGCCAGTGTACTATTTGTATTTCTGTGGGCTTATTTTATATATTCGGGAAATGTAGCCACCATCTGGCCTATGTTTGGTGCGGCCAATCAATTACTGGCAACTATCGCTCTGGTTGTGGGAACATCCTTTATCATCAATTCAGGAAAGAAGAAATATGCGTGGTTTACGATGGCACCGATGATATTCCTCGGATTTACGACTCTTGTAGCCTGCTGGCTGAATATGAAAAATATTTATTGGCCACAGATACAGGTGGATGGAACTTATGTAAAAGGACTAATTAACCTTGTATTAACCGGAGTTATCATGGTTTGTGCCATAATAATTCTATCCAATGCAGTGCCAAAATGGATAAAAGCTTTTAGAGAAACAAAAAATCTGTGACATTAAGATTTCTAATTCACAATAATTTTAAAATTAAATAGAATGAAAAAACTATCAATAATATTATTATTTCTGGTCAGCATTTCGATAAATGCAAAAACATACCGTGTATTTTATCTGGGTGGACAATCAAATATGGATGGATATGGCTACAATAAAGAGCTTACACCAGAATTAAATAAGGTTTTTAATAAAATTTATATATTTCATGCTCAGGCATCAAAGGATGGAGACAGTATTAATGGAAGAGGTTGTTGGGTAAAACTGCAACCCGGACATGGAGCAGGTTTTGAGTTTGAAGGAAAGAAAAACAAATATGGAGAGCGATTTGGTTTAGAGCTATCCTTTGCAAAAAAGATACAGGAGCTATTTCCTGATGAAAATATTGCATTAATTAAGTACTCAAGAGGAGGAACTTCAATTGATACAAGTGCAGCACAACTTGAAGAAAACTATTATGGTTGTTGGGAGCCTGATTATCGGGGAAAAAATGGAGTGAATCAATGGGATCATTTCCTGGCAACGTTAAATAATGCATTTGCAATAAACGATATTGATGGAGATGGAGAAGCCGATCAATTGATACCTTCAGGTATTTTATGGATGCAGGGTGAAAGTGATGCCTGGTACCCGGGTTCTGCTCTTAAATACGAAAAGAATCTCAAACACCTGATGGGTATGATGAGAGCAGCATTACGCCGAGATGATATTTCTGTGATTATTGGTCAGATTTCAGATAGTAAGAAGGATAGCGATGGAACCTATTTTGATTATGGAAATATTGTACGTTATGCCCAAAAATGTTTTGTTGCAAAAGATTCAAATGCAGCTCTGGTAACATCTACCGAAAAGTATGACTATATCGATGCAGCTCATTATACATCAAAAGATTTCATTGACTTAGGAATTCAGTTTGCGGAAAAATTATCCGTTTTATTAAAACGAGCAAAAAATTGAACGGTTAATCGAAACCATTCACAACTTCCACAATATGGAATTCTGGTTAGAGCATCCTTAAAAGACATCCGTTTAAATGTATCGGTTATGCCGGAAGTCTCCAGTAGAAAGTAAAAAATCACAACCTGTAAATCTATTATATATCAGAAATACAAGAGTTTAGTGCTTCCATTATTGAATTAAGATAACCGAAAATAATGCCTTATCGGTTTACAAAGTCAGAAAATTCTGACAGCTTGCTATTTGTCGGCTAAAACCGGAGAATCAATTAATAAAAAAACAGTTTTAATTACATATTTATAAATTTAAAAAAATGGAAAAAATTGCTTTAGCTATATTTGCACACCCCGATGATGCAGAAATTCTTTGTGCGGGAACGTTGTCGTTGCTAAAAAATGCCGGTTGGAAAATACACATTGCATCGATGGCACCCGGCGATAAAGGAACAGCGGAATACAATCGCGAAGATATTACCCGTATCAGAACTGCCGAAGCTGCAGAAGCAGCTCAACTTCTTGATGCAACGTATCACTGTCTGTATTCGGAGGATGTGTATATTATGTACGATCGCGAGTCGATCAATAAAACCACTTCGTTGCTTCGCAATGTAAAACCGTCCGTTGTATTTACGCACAATCCGACCGATTATATGGTTGATCATGAAACTACGAGCAAAATTGTTCAGACCGCTTGTTTTTCGACAGGAATAATGAACCTTGAAATTTCGGAACCAATTTATGAACCGGGTCCTTATCTTTATTATGCTGACCCAATGGAGGCAATTGACATTCTTGGACGACCCATTTACACCACCATGTTTGTTGATGTTACTTCCGAAATTGGGGTAAAAGCTTCTATGCTTGCTTGCCATGCCAGTCAGCGAAATTGGTTGATGATACATCATAAAATGGACGAATACATTGAATCGATGAAACGATTCGGAGAACAACGTGGAAAAGAAATTGATGTGCCTTATGCCGAAGGATTCAGACAACATTTAGGACATGGTTATCAAAAAAATAATGTTTTACAAGAAATAATCCCAAATTTTATTTATACAAAATAACAAAACACTATGGCACGAAAATTAAGTATGTTAGCTCCAGACTGGTGGGACTTTACCACTTTGGATACCGAAATTTTGAATGATGCAGCAAAACTGACTGCAAATGATTTGCTTCAATTGTCGAGAGATGGTTTCAAGGTTGTGTTTTACGATACGCTTGAAGATTTTTATATGGCTGAAGCATTGGAATATATCACTGCGTGGAAACAAGCCACAGCAAGCAAACCGGTGGGGGTGTGCGGTCCGGTTGGTCCTACCGAGCAATTGCCTTTGGTGGCACGCTTGGTAAACGAATTGCAATTAGATTTGAAAAATGCTCATTTCTGGGGCATGGATGAATGGTATGTAAATGGCAAAGAGCTTCCGGCATCGCATCCGCTTTCGTTCGAAAGAGCCGACAGAGAACTTTGTTTCGATCGTATCAAACCGGAATTCCGTATGCCTGACGCCAATATGCATTTCCCAAAAGCCGATACAGCCGAATATATTAAAAGTTGGGAAAGTGGCATTCGTTGTGCGGTGATGCAAGGCGGACAAGGCGATACAAAACATTGGGCATTCAACGACCCGGTAAAGCGCGAAGGAAAATACAAAGATGCGCCTCCAACACCCGAAGAATTTCGCAAACTAACAACACGAGTTGTTGACTTACACCCCATTACTTGCATGCAAAATGCTCGTACCAGCGGTGGTGGTGTGGTTACGGATATTCCAATGCAAGCACTCACTGTTGGGCCTGTTCAAACATGGAAAGCCGAAAAAGTATCGATATGGCAAGCCGGAACTCACGATAATGCTTTTGGTCAACGACTTACCGCGTTTATGATTAGCAAAGGAATAAAAGACAGTGCTGTGCCTATGTCGTTGTTGGCTGACCATCCGAATGTGCAATTCAATTATTTCAGAGGCGGAATTGGAGTTTGTGAAACCGAAATGCATTGACATTAAAGATAACATGTTTTGGTTATGCCGAAGTAAAACTTAAAAACATCGCATTGGGTATGGCACTCACTATGCGAATAAAAACTGCGCAATTGCCCTTTTTGACTCAATGGAAAATGTTGGGCGAAGGTGAATATGTTTTGGGACTTGAACCTTGCAATGTAACCATGAAAAACAGAAAAACATTGAGAGATGAAAATATTTTGCCTCTGTTGCAGGCTGGCGAAAGTGTTACAAATTGTTTGGAAATATTATTGCAAGTCATTTAAAAATAATCGTTGAAAATTCAACTTAAAATATGGATAATAAAAAGATAAAAGTTTCGGGAACCGGTTGTGCATTGGTAGATTATGTGTATGTTAATGCCGATTTTAATAGTTTGGCTTTCCGGAAATATACTTCACAACTTGTGGGTGATGGTGGATTATGCCCCGGAAAATTAGTTTTTGTTGACGAATTAGAAAAGTTTGCAAACAAAAGCTATTCAGAAATTCTTCGCGAAATCAACAGTGAAGATTTTGATAATTTTAATGTTGGTGGTCCTTCGTTGGTTTCGTTGATTCACGCTGCACAAGTGCTACCAAAAAGCAATTTTGATGTGCAGTTTTACGGTTGTGCCGGAAAGGATGCTGCGGCTGACTTAATTTCATATTTATTGGAAAAAACGCCACTCGATTTTTCAAATTATCATAAATCAAGCAACAAACCAACGCCTTTTACACACGTAATTTCAGATAAAAATTATGCAGATGGACAAGGTGAACGCACTTTTGTGAATAATATTGGTGCTGCTTTGGATTACGCGCCCAACCTATTGCCCGATAGTTTTTTTGAATCCGACATTGTGTGTTTTGGCGGTACAGCATTGGTTCCACCTATTCACGATAATTTATCACAGCTATTGACGAAATCAAAAAAACGAAACTGTATTACCATTGTCAATACCGTATTCGACTTTCGAAGTGAAAAATCTCGTCCCCATCAAGCCTGGAAATTGGTAGAAAACGACGAAAGTTTTGGGTTGATTGATATCTTGTTGATGGACTGTGAAGAAGCATTGAAAATTAGTGGAACAAAGGATTTAAAAGATGCTTCGGCTTATTTTGCTGCAAGTGGAGTTTCGTCATTTTTTATTACCAATGGGGTGAAAGAAGTTATTGCTTTCTCGAATGGTAACTTATTTGAAAAAATGGAAATTGAGCATTTTCCTGTTTCCAGAAAAATAGTAGATGAGCTGCATGAAAATCCGCATCTGAAAGGCGATACAACTGGTTGTGGTGATAATTTTGCCGGAGGGGTGATTGCCAGCGTTGCCACTCAATTACAAACAGTTGAATTTGGATATTTTTGTTTGAAAAATGCACTTTCGTGGGGTGTTGTTGCGGGTGGTTTTGCTTGTTTTTATGTGGGCGGAACCTATCACGAAAACTGCGAAAGAGAAAAAATTGCAAGGCTGAAATCCTATCAATCAGATTATTTACAACAAATTTCGGGTCAAATTATATGTCTATAAATAAAAAGTTAGTATTATTTGGAGCAGGTAAAATAGGACGTTCCTTTATCGGTCAATTGTTTAGCAGAGGTGGTTACGAGGTTGTTTTTGTAGATATTTACAAGCCGGTAATTGATGAACTTAACAAGCTAAAAAACTACAATGTTATCATCAAATCGGATAAGGAAGAAGTGCTGAATATACGAAATGTACGGGGTGTTTTGGTTTCGGACAGTGAAGCAGTGATACGCGAAATAGCTACGAGCGATTTGTTGGCAGTTTCGATTGGTCAGAATGGCTTGCCTACAATTATGCCGCTGATAGCCAAAGGATTACTTGCTCGATTTCAGATGACACCATATAATCCGTTGGATATTATTATTGCCGAGAATTTACGGAATGCTGCTCAATACTTTCAAAGTGAATTGAGTAAATATATTCCTGAAGTTTTTCCATTGACCGAATTAGTGGGACTTGTCGAAACCAGTATTGGTAAAATGGTGCCCATTATGCTTCAAAAAGATATGGAAGAGGATATTTTGCAAGTATTTGCCGAGCCCTATAATAATTTGATTCTCGATAAATTTGGTTTTAAAAATCCTATTCCCGATATCAACGGATTATCACCCAAAAAAAACATGAAAGCCTGGGTGGATCGGAAATTGTTTATTCATAATTTGGGTCATGCCGCCACAGCATATCTTGGATTTTTATACAATCCAAAATTTATTTATCTTTATGAAGCCCTCAGCGTTACTGAAATATTAAATACTGTCAGAGAAACAATGCTAGATGCTGCGGTTATATTATTAGATTTATATCCAAATGAGTTTTCTAATGAAAGTCTTATTGAACATATTGATGACTTGTTATATAGATTTCAAAACAAAGCTCTTGGTGATACTATTTATAGGGTCGGTTGTGATTTAAAACGGAAACTTAGTGCAGAAGATAGACTGGCTGGAGCGATACATTCTGCATTAGAAAAAGAGCTTCCTTACAATAAAATACTTTATACTTTAATTTGTGGTTGTCATTTTAAAGCTGTGAATGAAAATGGTTATAAATTAAATGAGGATATTGAATTTGAAGAATTATATAAAAGGGGATTGAATATTGTATTAACTCAAATTTGTGGTTTTGATGAAATTAAACATAAAGAATTATTTGAATCAGCTTCTATTATTGATAAAACAATTTTCAGAAATTCATTTCAAATGACCTAATTATCAGAAACAAGCTTAATAACTCGAATGCTAAATACACAACGACTTATTTTTATTCTTCTCTTTTAAATATTGTCATCAATTTTTCTGGTTATGCCTTTCTAAAAAATACAATTGTTTAAGATTTAAATATGCTTCACCAAGAGTTCCGAAAAGAATTTAAAAATAATATCGTTGAAAATCAAAGAATAAACTTAGGTTTATCTATAAATTCTGTTGGTTTCAAATCAATTATTCAAACAAATGATGAGAACAGACCTGAAAGTATAGAAGATTATAAACTTCAATTTAAAAAGGGGGTATTACGAAACGAATTCAAACTGATTTATATTACCAAAGGAAATGGAATAATTTGTTTTGATAACTGTCATAGTGTTGAAATTTCAGAAGGAAAAATACTCCTTATTTATCCGCAACAGGGTTACGATTATTATCATAAAACAAAGGAATGGAAAGAATACTATATTAGATTCGAGGCAGACAAGTATTATTCACAACTTATTAAAGACAAATTTTGTGAGAACAACATAGTGATTGATTTTGGCTATAACGAAGAGATTATAACCTTGTTTAATCGAGCTATGGAAGTGGTTGGTGTTGGACTAAATACTTATCAAGCGTATTTGTCAGGTTTGCTTTTTCATGTTTTAGGTCTAATCATTGCTGTATCTTCAGATTATACACAGAAGGATATAAATTTTCAAAAAATTCAACAAGCTAAAATCATAATGAATGAATCTATTTTCGAAAACATTTCAATACCAGAAATCGCCTATAGGTTAAATATAAGTTATTCTTTATTTCGTCAGCTTTTTAAAAAATACGCCGCAGTATCTCCTGCAAAATACTTTAACATGCTGAAATTGAAAAAAGCCAAACAACTTTTAGTTGAAACTTCATTTTCGGTAAAAGAAATTGCTTTTATGTTAAGTAACGAAAATCCTGATAATTTCTATACTATTTTTAAAAAAAACACAGGTGAAACTCCTTCCAAATATAGACTTAAAGCAAGAAATACTTTAGTGGAAAATTCACAAGCTCATCTTAAAATTGAATTCGATAATTGATTGAAATGAAAATATTAAATAACGAATAAGTTATTTATAGACAAAAATATAAATTTAAAAATATGTATAAAATAAAAAAAATGAAGTTCCTTATTTTGATAATAACTTCTGTCACATTTTTAAGTTGCTATGTTCAGAAAAAAGCTGTAGTAAACAACCAAATTGTACCACTTATAAACGAGAAACGGTGGGAAGGCGTGGTAGTAGATAAATGGTATGGATTTGATATTATGGAATTTAAGTTTCATGGCGTAGTTGCTAAAATTGTTTTCCCAAATCAAACCAACAAAAATAAAAATTGGATTTGGCGCACACAGTTTTGGGGGGTTGAACCTCAAGTTGACATTAGTTTATTGAAAAATGGTTTTCATGTCGTTTATGTTGATGTTGTTGATTTATATGGAGGACCAAAATCAATAAACAGATTTAATGAATTTTATAATTTTTTGATTCGTAATTTTGGATTAAACAGCAAAACAGTATTTGAAGGAATGAGTAGAGGCGGATTAGATGCTTACAATTGGGCTTCAAAGAATACAGACAAAGTTTATTGTATATACGGAGATGCACCAGTTTGTGATATAAAAAGTTGGCCTGGAGGTCTAGGTAAGGGTAAAGGCTCCAAAAATGATTGGGGAAAATGTCTTAAGGCTTATGACTTAACTGAATCAACGGTAACTGAATTTAAAGATTTTCCAATAAATAATTGTATAAAACTTGCTAAAGCAAAAATACCACTTTTAAATGTATGTGGAGATGTGGATGATGTAGTTCCAATTGAGGAGAATACATATAAATTGGCAGAAATGTATAGAAATGCCGGGGGAAAGATTGAAATAATAATAAAAAAAGGAATTGGTCATCACCCTCATTGTTTAAAGGACCCGAAACCAATCGTTGATTTTATTTTGAAAAATACTGGAAATGAAAAATGAACGAGTTGCTGCCTATTAAATCGATAGTTTGATTCTCAAAAATAAAATCATCTTTAAAATATGAAAAATATAGAAAATACAGAGATAAGAAATACACTCATTATTCCTTTACTGATAGTTGGTGTACTGTTTTTTGTAATCGGTTTCGGAGTTGGAATCAGTGGCTTTTTAACTCCTTTTCTGAAAGATGCTCTACATCTAACAGTTACACAATCATATTTAGTAATTGTTGCTATTTTCTCAGCATTTATTGTTTTTGGCACCCCAGCTGGATGGGTTATCAAGAAGGTTGGCTATAAAATGAGTATAATTTTTTCATTAATGATTATGGCACTTGGAATGGTCCTTTTTGTTCCATCAGCAAATCTGGCTAGTTTCCCAATTTTTCTACTTGCACTTTTCATTGGGGGAATCGGAAATACGCTTTTGCAAGCTTCAGTTAATCCTTATGTGACAATTGTTGGCTCCCCTGAGAGTGCAACTATGCGTATGTGTTTGATGGGCATAATGAATAAACTTGCATGGTGGTTAGGTCCGGTTTTTCTGGGTTTGTTTTTGGATTTAGAGAATGTACAGTTATCTGAGGTTTCATTCCCATTCTACATTGTAACTGCCATTCTCATTGCTTTGAGCGTTTTCATTTATTTTGCTCCGCTTCCCGAAGTGAGAGCAGTTGGAGAGGATGATAAGGACGAAATTGCCGGCACCTCGTATGCTGCCAATAAAAAAAGTATATTTCAAATGCCACATTTGTTGCTCGGCGTTCTGGCATTGTTTTTATACGTAGGAGTTGAAACTTTACCTATGGCTTCAATTATTGGTTTTGCAAAAGCTGTCTTTGGAAATGATGTAGCTAATCCTGAAGGATATGCAAAATATGTTCCTATTGGAATGTTTGTAGGATATATTTTTGGTGTAATAATGATACCCAGATTAATTACTCAGGCAAATGCATTAAAACTATTTGCTGTTATCGGTTTGTTTGCATCAACACTTGTAGTGATTGTGCCTGGAAATATTGGTATTTACTGCTTAATTGCTGTCGGTTTTGCTAATTCTATTATGTGGGGAGCAATTTGGCCATTGGCTATAGCAGATCTTGGTAAATTTACAAAGACAGGTGCATCGCTATTAGTAATGGGAATAGTTGGTGGAGCCGTTATTCCACTTATATTCGGGTTTTTTATTGACTTTTTTAAAACAAGTGAATTGCCTGCGGTATCCGATTATCAACATGGTTATATAATTCTTATTCCAGCTTATTTATTTATTCTTTATTTTGGAACTATCGGATACAAAATCCGAAGAAAATAAATCAACAAACAAATTTTCTTATTAAAATTGAACAGGTACAAATCCAATAATCACAATACACAAATGAAGTCACTATCTTTAAAATATGCATCAAAGCTCGAAGGAATAGCTATTAAAGACGCTGCTGTTTATTTCAGAAGCAATCAGGATTTTGAATATGTGGATATGCTTAACTGGCCTACTCAGTTTCCTTACAAACCTGATTGCAAGTTTAAGATAGCCCGTTCTGCTCAAAGCCTGTTTATACATTTCAACGTTAATGAAAAGAATGTACGGGCACTTTATTCTACCGACCAACAAGCTGTATGGGAAGACAGTTGTGTGGAGTTCTTCTGTAAACTGCCAAAACAGGAGCATTACTATAATTTTGAGTTTAACTGTATCGGCACTTGCCTTGCCACTAAGCGAAAAGGGCGTGACCAGGATATTCAACCTGTCTCCGAGCATAAGATGAAATCTATCAAACGATATGCCTCAATGGGTACCGAACCATTCGAAGAGAGAACCGGACATTTCGAATGGGAACTTACTGTCGAAATTCCTTTTGATGTGATGGAAATTCTATCAGGAAACCTCCCTGAAACATTACGAGCCAACTTCTATAAATGTGGCGATGGAACTGCTGTACCGCATTTCCTGAGCTGGAGTCATATTGCAACTGAAACACCTGATTTTCA
>CAYXQZ010000089.1:1490-12174 GCA_964466415.1 uncultured Paludibacter sp. | reverse complement strand
TGAAGTTCAATTGTATATAATTTATTGTGTTTGATTAGTGAAAAATGCTTAAATAGAGGTGTTTTTTTTATATTTGCCTAATTATTTCTTCGCTGTCTCCAAATTTGCCACGAGTTGACTGAGTTTTGCCAAAGTACATACGCCCCTGGTCCAATCGATGATAATGGATTAAGATACATTTGTGCCATCCAAATTGCCAATACCGTATTTTTTTGTCCTAATCCTTGTCCGCCAGCCACTGTATCGTCCAGTTTGCGGCCAATACGCCGCCCGAGCCAAAATTGAAAAACACAAATTACCAATGCGCCTATTGCTATTGCCAACTCAATAATAATTTGCGATTTTCCTTGTGCAATTATAAACACAACTGTTCGTCCGGTAACAACAGTAAGTGCTATGCTCCACAAATAAAACGAAATGCCTGATTTGGATTGCATATATTTTCCTGCTTTAGGCAAAAACTTATTTATAAGCAATGCTGCTATAAAAGGAATTATCAACAGAAATCCTACGCGTTTTGAGATTTCGAATACCGAATCAAAGAAAGGCAATTCATTATAACCGATATACGAAAAAAACAAGGGTGCAAATAGAGCAACCGTAAAATTACTAATAAGGCTGTAGGCTGTTAGGCTCGCAATGTTGCCTTTAAGCATGCCGGCAATCACAGGAGCTGCGGTAGCTGTAGGGGCTAAAATACAGATCATTACACCTTGAGCTAGAATTGTATTTATTGGATTTAAAATAAAATAGACACCTACACTCCCTACAATTTGTACCACAATAAGCCAAAAATGCATTTTGGTAAATTGTATGTTTTTTAACGACAACTTGGTGTACGTAAAAAGCAACATTATAAATATCAAATAAGGAATTAAAAATGCCAACACACTCACATAATTGTGAAATACTATGCCTGTAGTCATAGCCAAGGGCATCATATAGCTTTTCAGTTTTTTAAGCATTCTCTAATGCTTTTTTATCGATACGGCGGGTTACATATCCGTAAATTAATAATGCAAAAAACGAAACAAGCCCAATGCCAACAAAAACATACCAAATATAATGTGCTTGTGCAGTTGCAGCCGAGTAGGCTTCGGTCGATGCAAAATTACGTGGATCGGGACAGTATTTCTCTAGTAAAATACCCGAAAGTCCAAATGCAAAAAGATAGGAGAAAAAGGAATGTAAATGGCTAAATCCTAAATATAAACCCTCTTCGCCTTTAGGCGATTGAAGCGAAAAGTATTCCAGAAAACGGGGCGAGATAAAACATTCGGCAATGGCTTGCATGGCTATCCCTATTATCATCATAAATGCCACTGGGTGCATTCCCAAAATAAAATCGGTGCCAATTTGAGTGCCAAATGACATGGCTAATGCCGAAAGTGGTATAATTAACATGCCTATTGTCATCGAAAACAAAGCAGTTCGTTTTTTCATAAACGAAGTAATAAAGTTTACTAAAACAAACACCACAAACGGATTAACATTGGCATACCAACCTGGCGAAGCATTTTCGCCTATCATGCGGATAACATATTTAGGCATGGTGGCGTACATTTGACCCTGAATAAGCCAAAAACCGCTTATAATTAATATTAACAAGATAAGTCGTCCGTTTTGAACTACTTTCAATAATCCTCGTCCTATTTCGGCAAAACTTTTTCCTTGGCCTTCGGTTTTTACCGATTTATACAAAAAGAAAACTGTAATTAAAGCTGCAAGGGTCATACCTGCTGAGAAAAAATTCAGATAAACGAGCCCTTGGTCGCCCAGGCTTTTGCGAAGTGGGTCAACCACCGTTTTTCCAATAAATGCACCAATATTTACCATCATGTAAAAA
The DNA here is from genome assembly GCA_964466415.1 of uncultured Paludibacter sp. GTDB lineage: Bacteria > Bacteroidota > Bacteroidia > Bacteroidales > Paludibacteraceae > Paludibacter. Next base: position 10,328 of record CAYXQZ010000089.1, on the reverse strand, counting down.
ATAGCAAAACCACGAGCACGAGTTTCAGACGTTGTTTCGCGAGCTACAGTGCCCGAAATTACTGCTTTGATAAACGAGCCTCCAACCACAATAAGGAATAAAACAGGAACAACAGTCCAACGTAAGTTGCTTGTATTAAGTCCATTAAAAGTGGTTGTCATTTCGTATTTTACAAGTCCTGCACTTTCGAGCAAGGTTGGTAATACACCTAATCCGCCATATCCTAATGTTAATAATCCAAAGGCAAGTACAATGGCCGATCGGAATCCAATTTTATCGGCATAAGCTCCTACAAATGTTGGGAGTAAATATAAAAATGCCGAAAATGTACCTGAAATAAATCCAGCTTCGATATCCGAAAATCCCCAAACATTGGACAAATATATTGTAATGACTATGAAAACAGCGTAATATGCTAAGCGCTCTAATAATTCAACTGAATTGGCAACCCAAAAGGCTTTAGTGAAATTTTTGAACATAATTTTTTAATTTAAAAATGTGCAAGCAAAAGTACTAAAATAATGAATGATAATTTGTTGTGAATTTTATTATTAAGATTATTTGAATAAATGTTTTGTTGATTAACAAATTAATATTCGTGATGTGCGGGATTATTTTGTAATTTTGTACACAGTTTTCAATATTGTCTTGGCTCTTGATTCTTGACTCTTTATTCTAAAAAAAATGAATAGAATATTTTTGATTGGCTATATGGGTTGCGGTAAAACCACACTTGGTAAGCGCCTTGCAGCTGCATTGGGCTTTGCGTTTATTGATTTGGATGGATTTATCGAAGAAAAATACCACAAATCGGTGGCTGATATTTTTGCCGAAATGGGTCAGGACAAATTTCGCGAAATGGAAAAAAATGCCTTATCTGAAGTGGCCGAATTCGAAAATACGGTGATTGCCACTGGTGGAGGAGCACCTTGCTTTTTCGATAATATTGATACTATGAATGGGGCAGGACTTTCGGTTTACATCAAACTATCGCCTGAACAACTTGCTACTCGTTTGGAGAATTCGAGAGCGGGAAAACGGCCACTAATAGCCGGAAAATCGGGGGAGGAATTGCGTTCGTTTATTACAGATGGATTGCTTCAGCGCGAAAAATTTTACTTACAAGCACGCCTTATTGTAGCTGGTAGCGACGATGATATTATTCGTAAAATTAGTCAATCCTTGGCCTAAAATACGCTTGTTTTTCTACAACAATAAATTTATTCCGCTAGTTTTTTGAGTAATAACTCCACACCTTTTTTTACATCCTGTGTTTCGTGTAATGCTTTGATAAAAGCGCTTCCTATAATAGCTCCTGATGCATAGCGGTTTACCATATCTCGCGTTGATTTGTTCGAAATACCAAAGCCTATCAAACGTGGATTTTTAAGATTCATGGCATTAATACGATTAAAATAATCTACTTTGTTATCGAACGAACTTTGTGTGCCAGTAACTGCAGCCGACGAAACCATGTAAATAAACCCGTTGGTGTGGCTGTCAATTAATCGGATACGATCGTCGGAAGTTTCGGGGGTAATCAAAAATATAAATTCGAGGCCGTAACGCTCAGCAATTTCTTTGTATTCGGCTAAAAAATCACTCATGGGTAAATCCGGAATTATCATTCCATCGGCACCAACTCTATTACATTCAATACAAAAAGCCTCAAATCCAAATTGCATTATGGGATTTAAGTAGCCCATCATAATGAGTGGAATGTGAATATGCTCGCGTATATTTGTAAGTTGATCGAATAGTTTGCGAATGCTCATGCCATTTTGTAAAGCTTGCTGACTGCTATTCTGAATAACAATGCCATCGGCCATAGGGTCCGAAAAAGGAACACCAATCTCAATCAAATCAACTCCGTTGGCTTGTAAGCATTCAAGTGTAGGCACAGTATCGTTTAAAGTTGGATAACCTGCCGTAAAATAAACCGACAAAATATTTTCCTTTTTTATCTCAAATAATTGATTAATTCTATTCATCTGTTTACATATTATGGCTACAAAGATACACAATTAGCTTGAATTTTGAAAAACATGCTAAATACAAAACGGGACTGTTTTCAGTTCGAAACAATCCCGTATGGCTGCAATTAAAGCTATTGATGCTTATTTTTTATATTCGTCCCAGCTGGTATTTAGCATATTGCCCGATTTCATAAATTCGGTATGCATTTCGAAACAAGCATGCAAGTTAGTTGGTGTGTGGCATGGGCCCGAAAGTTCCAAATAACCACGCAAAATTTCTTTGTACGAAGGGTCTACGCAATTTTCAATAATTTCTTCGGCGCGTTGAATAGGTGATTTTCCACGTAAATCGGCCACACCATGTTCGCTGATAATGATATTTACGGAGTGCTCATTTTGGTCAACGTGACTTACCATAGGCACTATGGCACTAATCATACCGTTTTTAGCTGTCGAAGGAGTTGTAAAAATGGAGATGTAGGCACTGCGTGTAAAGTCGGCCGAGCCACCAATACCATTCATCATTTTCGATCCCATTACGTGTGTACTGTTTACATTACCGAAAATATCGGCTTCGAGTGCAGTGTTAATAGTAATCAAACCTAAACGGCGAGCGAGCTCAGGGCTGTTGGACATTTCTTGCGGACGTAATACTAATTTGCTGCGGAAAAACTCAATATCGGCATATATTTCTTTGAGCACAGGCGTTGTTACCGTAAGTGAGCAACCACTTGCAAAACGGATTTTGCCGCTGCGTAAAAGTGCAATTACTGAATCCTGAATTACTTCGGTATACATTTCGAATGTTGGAATTTCTTGATTTGTACCTAACGAAGCCATTACTGCATTAGCAATATTACCTACACCCGATTGAATTGGAAGAAACTCTTTAGGTATACGACCAGTTTTAATTTCGTTGGCCAAGAAATTAGCTACATTTTGTCCAATTTTATCCGTAACATCGTCGGTAGGTGTAAATCCACCAACTTCGTCGTCGCGCCATGTTTCAACAATACCGATAATTTTTTTAGGATCAACTTTGATATATGGCACTCCCATGCGGTCCGAAGGCGTCATTAACGTAAGTGGCAAGCGGTGAGGAGGATCAAGTGGTTCAAAAATGTCGTGAAAACCGCGTAATTCTTTTGGATGATTGTGGTTGAGCTCAATAATAATTTTATCGGCAAGGTTAGCTACCGTTGGCGAAATACCAACAGCCGAAGTTAAATATATTTCGCCATAAGGAGTTACATCGCAAGCTTCGAGAACTGCAATAGTAGGGCGTGGCATAAATCCAAAACGTAAATGTGGCGCTAATGCCGATAAATGCATATCGAAGTAAGGAGCACGGTCGCAGTTAAGAGCAGTGCGTAAGTCTTTGTTCGATTGGTAAGGTGTGCGAAACAAAATGGCATTAGCACGAGCCAAGGCGCCATCAAGTGAGTCACCCGTTGAAGCTCCGGTATAAATACCAATTTTAAATTCTTTACCTTCGGCATGAAAAGCTTCGGCGCGTTTAGCAATTGCAGTTGGTACATCTTTTGGACTTCCAGCAGGGGTAAAGCCACTAAAACCAACAATATCGTTGTGATTTACAAAACAAGCTGCCTCTTCGGCGGTCATATACTTATACTTTGCCATAAAAAAATGAAATGATTAGCCTTTATATTTGTGTGAATATAAAGTGTTGATTTATAATTTTTTAAATTGATTTTCTTGATCTTAAACCGCGCTGAAAATAACATGCAGAATTTGAGCACAAAAGTACCAAATAATTTTTGAATAACCACGCATTTTGAGTGATAATTACAGAAATATTTCTCTAATTAAAAAAACAGACAATTGCTGTAAAATGATAGGAGTGAAAATGGGTTTTTATTTTTCGAAATGACAAGGCTTTTTTGTGGTCAATTACTTTCGCTACACAAATATTAATCTATCGAATGCCTGTTGCATGAATCTCCTTCCATTTCTAGATAGGCTCGTAAAAACAGAGTAAGTTTTGTGTTGTTTTTTTTACTAGTTTTGCAAGTCACTAAATAGTAAAATTTACAATTTATATGGAGTTGAAATTCAAACAGTTGGTTGAGCGCTTGGGTAAAAGCATTGATTCGAAACGAATTATTACTGACAAAGCCCGTAGGTTGACTTATGGGACTGATGCTAGTTTTTACCGATTGATACCCGAATTGGTCATTTTGGTACACAACGAGGCTGAAGTTGCTGAGATTTTAAAGCAAGCATCATTGCTAAATATTGCTGTAACTTTTAGAGCTGCTGGCACTAGTTTGTCGGGGCAGGCCATTTCCGATTCTGTACTTATTGTGGCTACACATGGGTGGAAAAACCATCGTGTATTCAATAATAACTCGCTTATAACATTGGAACCAGGAATTATTGGTTCAAAAGCTAATTCGGTTTTAGCGCCTTTGGGTTTAAAAATTGGTCCCGATCCAGCATCCATTGCCTCAGCCATGATAGGCGGAATAGTGGCCAATAATGCGAGTGGAATGTGTTGTGGCACAGCACAAAACGCCTATCGCACCTTGTCAAATATTAAGCTTGTGTTTTACGATGGCGTAATTCTTAATACTGCCGACGAAAATAGCATTGCCGAATTTAAGAAGAAACATCCCGAAATTATTTCCGAAATTGAGAATTTACGTGACGAAATAAAAGCCGACCAAACGCTTTTTCAGCTTATAAAAGATAAATTCAAAATCAAAAACACCACAGGCTATAGCATCAATGCTTTGGTGGATTTTGACGACCCTATTGAAATAATCAAACACCTACTGGTTGGCTCCGAAGGTACGCTTGGTTTTATCGCCAATGTTACACTTCAAACTGTGACAGAAGAGAAACACAAGTCCTGTACGATGATGATTTTCAACACCATAAAAGATGCTTGCGATGCCACTTATTTGTTGAAATCGTCGCCAGTTTCTGCCGTTGAATTGTTGGATAGAGATTCCATTCGTTCTGTCGAAAATGATCCGGAATCACCTGCATATTTCAAAACTTTGCCCGAGAGTGCCTGCGTGTTATTGGTCGATTGTAGGGATAATGACCCCGCCAAATTGCTCGATAAACAATTGGAAATCAGAAAATCCATAGCCTCTATTGCCACACTAATACCTTACGAATTTACAACAAACCAAAAGGACTACGATTTCAATTGGAAAGCACGCAAAGGTTTACTGCCAACTGTAGGAAGTATGCGCAAAACGGGCACAACGGTTATTATCGAAGATGTGGCATTTCCCCTCAAGAGTTTGGCCGATGCAACCATCGATTTAAAAGCTTTGTTTAAAAAATACGAGTATACCGATGCCTATCTTTTTGGACATGCACTCGAAGGGAATTTGCATTTTGTTTTTTCGCAAGATTTTTCGTTGGATGCGGAGGTGAAGCGCTATGCCGGTTTAATGGCCGATTTGGCTGTTTTGGTGGTGGACAAATACAATGGTTCGCTCAAGGCTGAGCATGGTACTGGTCGTAATATGGCTCCGTATGTTGAAAAAGAATGGGGCGAAAAGGCTTATCTGATAATGAAGCGGATTAAATCCATTTTCGATCCACAAAATATTATCAATCCGGGTGTTTTAATCAATTCCGACTCCGATGTACACTTAAAAAATCTGAAACCATTACCGGAAGTAAGTGAACTAGTTGACAAATGTATGGAATGTGGTTTTTGTGAGCCAAATTGTGTGGCCGAAGGATTAACGCTTTCGCCTCGTCAACGCATAGTGCTGGCACGCGAAATTAGTAGATTGGAAAAAACGAACGAAAATCCTATTGAATTAGCGCAATATAAAAAGGATGCTCAATACCTGATTGACGATACTTGTGCGGTGGATGGATTGTGTGCTTTGGCTTGTCCTGTTAAAATTAATACAGGCTCATTTGTAAAAGAATGGCGTGCGCAGCATGTTAGCAATACGAGTCTTAAAGTGGCGAGTGTGCTTGCTAATAATATGGGTAAAGTGACTGCTTCCATGCGTTTTTCGTTGGATACGGTGGCGCTTTTCCAACAAGTATTGGGTAATAAATCCATGTCGGCTATTGCAGTAACTGCTCGTAAGCTGTCGGGAGGTGCTATTCCTTTGTGGACACCATCCATGCCTGCTGGTGCGCCAAAAGTGCCAATATGTGTTCCTTCGAGCAATGAAAATAAGGTGGTTTATTTCCCTTCTTGCATTAATCGTAGCATGGGAAAATCGGAGAAATACGACCCCAAAGAAGCGGCTTTGATGGAAAAAACCATTGAGTTATTGCAACGAGCAGGTTACACAGTATTAATACCCGAAAATGTTGAGAATTTGTGTTGCGGTATGCCTTTTTCGAGCAAAGGATTTGTGGAGCAAGCCAAAGCAAAATCGGACGAACTGGAAGCTGCTTTGATGAAAGCTTCGGAAAACGGAAAATGGCAGGTATTGTACGATATGAGTCCTTGTTTTCAGGCATCGAAAGAGCATTTCAATCCTGCTCTAAAAATTATCGACCCCATAGAGTTTATGCTCGATTATGTAATGCCACGCATGCCCGTAATTCGTAAAAAGGAAGTTGTGACCGTATTCCCAGTATGCTCCGTAAAGAAAATTAATATGACCGATAAACTATTGGCTTTATCCAAACTTTGCGCCGATAAAGTGGTGATGGTCGAAAGCAATTGTTGTGGTTTTGCTGGCGATAGAGGTTTTACCGTTCCCGAATTAAATGCGCATGGACAACGAGATTTAAAAGAACAAATACCCGCTAATTGCAAAGTGGGTTATTCCACCAGTCGCACCTGCGAAATAGGCATGGAGACACACAGCGGCATTAATTTTAAGTCCATATTTTATTTAATCGATGAAGTAACGAAGTGATAATTAAGTGAGGCATTTTCTTATTGTTCCAGCATTTGGTCAATTTATCCACACAAAATACCAATTATTGAACATGCGTTTTTTAAAATTGGAGTTAATTTGCAATTCAATTTTAAATCATGTATTTTTATGAAAAAGTCAATTTTTGCAATTGCATTGTTTCTTGTTGCTACTTTCAGCTTATCGGCTCAATCAGAACAACTCATAGTAGACGAAAATTTTCAGAGCTGGACCAATGCTTCGGCAGCGGCAGCAACTTCTACCATTACTAAAACGACATTAATATCCAACGAAACATTAAATTATTCGTTGTGGGGTATCACTGTTGCCAATGCAAGTTATGTAACTTCGGCTGCTGCCAATCCTTTGTGCTCAGCTGGTTATTTGAAAATGGCCAAAAACACCGAAATCACATCAGGAACCATGTCCATTGAGCTTTCGCCATTGGCTTCTGTTACCAAAATGTGGTTTGTGGAATGTACTACGGGTAGCAATAGAGGCTTTAAAGTGTGGAAAAAAAATGCCACAGATGCCGATTGGGTTGCTATTTATAGTACGGTAGTTGCTACAGCATCGGGCGTAGCTGTAAACTTAACACTCAACGAAACCAATGTGGCGCTCAAATTCACCAACTTGTCAGTAGGTAATTATGCTTTCCTGACCGACCTAAAAATTTGGGGTATGGTAAATGGAGTTGCTATACCGCCAACTGTAAGTACATTAACGCCTGCTCACAATGCTACCATACCTACATCGGGCGATATTACGGTAGTTTATTCCGAAAATGTTACACGCGGCACTGGCGATATTATGTTGGGAGGTGTGGCTATTCCCGAGTCGGCCATCAGCATCAATAATGCTACGGTTACTATTCATTACTCCGGTTTAAATACCGATGGTTCGTACGGATTGGTAATACCTGCGGGTGCTTTTAAAAATGGTGCCAATACACCCACTGGTTCGGCTACAACAGCTACCTACAAAACTCCCGATACCATTTTGCCAACACTCTCCAAAATGTCGGTAGTGAATGGTGCTGCATTGCCTGTTAATGGATTTATTTCGTTGGTAATGAGCGAAAACTGTCAGGCTGGCTCAGCAACTATTAGCTTAGGAAGCAAAAATATTACAGCAGCAGTTTCGGCTTCCAACGGAAATTTGCTTTATATAAATTACAGCGGATTGGCTTACGATACCGAATATACTGTAACAATTCCAACCAATGCTATTACCGATTTAAGTGGAAATTCATACGCTGGAAGTAGTTTTACATTTCGAACCGAAGTGGATGCTAAAGGTGCACAATTGTTGAGTTTTATACCCGATGCTACTACATTTCCGGTAAGTTCGGCTGGTACCATCACACAAACAGTAAATACTTATCCCATTGAATTTGGAGGTGTTGCCAGCCCAAGTGCTCGCAGTGCATCGCCTTATACTTATGCATTTAAATGTAATTATGTGCAATTACCCGAATTGCCTTCGGTGGGCGAAATGAGTTTTTATATTCAATCGGGTGGGGGCACAGTGCCTCAGGAGTATTATATTCAAAAGCTAGCAAGCGATGGCACAACCTGGAACACCATCGAAACTGTAATTTTGGGTACAAACGATAAAAACACAGTTAAAACAGCGGCGGCTCAATCGTCGGTTCCAACCCGATTGCGCTTGATGTACAATAGCGCTCAACTTTGGTTCTACAATATTGACGTTTTTGCTTTTGCCAATAATGGACCTGTGGATGATGGCTTAACGCCCACCGTGAGTTCAACTTTACCAGTAGCTTCGGCTACCGATGTAGTGATAAATGGCAGTGTTAAATTGGTTTTTAGCGAAAATATAAGTTTGGGCACCGGAGCCATTACGCTCGATGGAAAAACGCTATCGCCTGCTGTTGTTGGCAAAAATGTGACTTTGCCTTACGCTAATTTAAAATATGCTACTGCTTATACGCTGAATGTGCCTGCAGGTGCTTTCAAAGATGCATT
>CAYXQZ010000089.1:0-1390 GCA_964466415.1 uncultured Paludibacter sp. | reverse complement strand
GGCGACCGACGCAGTGGGACAGGCGGTTATACTACTTCTACCTGCCAAACAGTTGAAATTATGGCTGATAATTTTTATTGCGAAAACATGACTATGCAGAACACAGCTGGCGTTAATGCCGGACAGGCCGTGGCGCTCAAAGTGTATGCCGACAAAGCAGTGTTTAAAAACATAAAGTTGATTGGTTATCAGGACACGCATTTAACGTCCAATACAGGTAGCGATCGTCAGTATTATTTGAATTGCGATATACGTGGTTCGGTTGATTTTATTTTTGGAAATGGCGTTTGTTTTTTCGAAAACACCCTGCTCTATGTGCAAGATAGATCCACCGCCAACGTAATTGTAGCCCCTTCGACCACTACTGGCAATGCTTATGGTTATGTTTTTAATAATTGTACCATCGATGGAGCCAGTTCGCAGGATGGTATTTACAATCTGGGTCGACCTTGGCAAAACTCGCCCCGCGCTGTTTATTTGAATACCAAAATGAATATCCTTTCCTCGGCAGGAGCATGGGGAAGTATGAGTACTATACCCGCACTTTTTGCCGAATACAATACCGTAAATGCATCCAATAATCCGGTGGCTTTAACGAGCAGAAATACAGCATATTCGTATACCGATGGTAATAGCACTCTAATTACGGGCAGTAGTCCTACGGCAGTACTTACAGCACAACAAGCAGCAGATTACACGCTTGCTAATGTGTTAAGTGGAGGCGACTCGTGGGACGCATCTTTAAAAACAGAACAAACATCGGCACCCGCCAATTTAAGTTTAAATAGCAATACATTGAGTTGGGATGCAACTGAAGGCGCTGTATGCTACGTAATACTTAAAGATGGCGTTTTCGTACAGCAAATAACAACTACATCAATAACAGCAAGCAATGGTTTGTACGAAATAATAGCTGTATCGGAACATGGAGCTTTAAGTGCCAAATCATCGTTACAAGTGCAAGGATTAACCACAACCATTGAAACCAGCATGAATGCTTCGTCTTTTTTGCGATCAACAACAATTAAAAACGAACTGGAACTTTTGCATCCCGAAAGCGTTCAATCAATGGCTATCTATCATTTATCCGGACTGAAAGTTTTATCAATAAATAAACCGATGCAGTATACAAATTTGGAAACATTGAGTGCAGGTTGTTATATTGTACAATTACAAGTAAATGCTCAGATTTTAAATGTTAAGCTGTTGAAGCTATAAGTTTAGTTTTTTAAGGTTAGGATGGAATGCCCGAAAATTATACATTTTCGGGCATTCTTTTCACCCCACTCGTATTACTTTACCCGTCCCCGCATATTTTACTGGTTCGGTAATGTTGCCGTATCCTATTTTGCCAAATTCAATACCTAAAGTGAGTATCAACGTTATTTCG
>CAYXQZ010000088.1:11144-12392 GCA_964466415.1 uncultured Paludibacter sp. | reverse complement strand
AGCTGACGTTTGTTGTCGGCACTTAGTTCTACGCTTACATGCTGCCCGTAAGTTGGCGAGTCGGGGCGTATATCAACTGCTATATCCAGCACGCTACCTTCCACTACACGTACTAACTTGGCTTGAGCCATGGGTGGTTGCTGAAAATGCAAACCACGCAGCACACCATACGTGGAGCGCGATTCATTATCTTGCACAAAAACGGTATCGGATACTTTTTCGTTGAAAAGTTGTTGCGAGAAAGACTCAAAAAAATAGCCTCGACTATCTTCGAACACACGAGGTTCGATAATTTTTAAGTCGGGAATTATTGTTGGTATTACGTTCATTGATTGTTAAAAAAATTATTTGCGAGAAACTAATTGCTGCAGGTACTGTCCGTATTGATTTTTCTTCATAGGTTCGGCTATTCGGAGTACATCTTCGGCAGTTATCCAACCATTGTGAAATGCAATTTCTTCGAGGCATGATATTTTTAATCCCTGTCGTTTTTCGAGCACTTCGATAAAGGTTGAAGCTTCGGAAAGCGAATCATGAGTGCCCGTATCGAGCCATGCAAATCCACGACCAAAAATTTGCACTTTTAATTCTTCGGCCTGCAAAAACTCCTGATTTACAGTAGTTATTTCTAACTCGCCACGATGCGAAGGTTTTATAGTTTTGGCAACCTTTACCACTTTATTGGGGTAAAAATAAAGTCCTACTACCGCATAATTCGATTTGGGTTCTGTTGGTTTTTCCTCAATACTCAAAACATTTCCTTCCTTATCGAACTCAGCTACACCATAGCGCTCAGGATCGTTTACATAGTAGCCAAATACAGTAGCTTTGGCATTTTCTTGAGCATTTTGAACGGCATCTTTTAGCATCTGTTGCAATCCCTGTCCGTAAAAAATATTATCGCCCAGAACCAAGCAAGCAGCATCGTTTCCGATAAATTCTTCGCCAATAATAAACGCCTGCGCTAATCCATCGGGGCTGGGTTGCTCTGCGTATTGAAAGTTTACACCCATATCGGCACCAGAGCCAAGTAAGCGTCGGAAACCAGGCAAATCGTCGGGTGTAGAAATAATTAAAATATCGCGTATACCTGCCAACATCAGTACGGATATTGGATAATAAACCATTGGCTTATCATAAATAGGAATCAATTGTTTTGAAACTCCTTTTGTAATAGGATATAAACGAGTTCCGGATCCTCCGGCTAATACAATTCCTTTCATATAATTTAGATATGGCCCCTAACCC
>CAYXQZ010000088.1:5473-11044 GCA_964466415.1 uncultured Paludibacter sp. | reverse complement strand
CCTGAAGGGGAATAAAACAGGGATGTTAATATTTTATTTTTTTGATTCGTCTTTTAGGTTTAATCCTAATTCCTTTATATACAGCATTCCAAGTAAATAAACAACGATAAGTACGCCACCAGTAACTCCACCAAAGAAAGTGCCTTTTATCTTTCCTAATTTATCTTTTTTAAGTGGAAAAATGGGTTGGTCGATAATTTGTACCAATGGTGTTTCGCGTGCTAAGTCCAACTTTAATGTTTCGAGATTTTTAAGAATTTCGGTATAAACTGTACCATAGAGCTGTGCATTTCCTTCCTGCTTCATGCGTGGTACAGCTGCAAACTGCAATGCAGGGTTAATATTTACTTGCGAATAGCTAGCGCCTTTGTATAGCGCTGCTTCGTATAAGGCACGAACGGAATCAGCTTTTTGTTGCATCATATCAATATTGTAACGACTCTGCGAAGTTTTTGTTTGGCGATAAAACCGATAGGTTTGATCCATCAATGTTTCCACAAAAAGTTTTGAGAATAATTCGTCTCCACTACTAAATTCAACATTTACAATGCTTACTTTTTTGTCTTTGCGAACAATCTTCAAACTTTGACCTTTTATAAAACTGTCGTAGATAACAAACAACACACTATCCTGTGTACGGTTAAATGTAGAACGAGCTTGACCAATGGGATATGCTAAATTGCGAAGATCCTTGTTTTTCTTCACATTCTTTAATCCTTTTCGCATTTTTGTGAAGTCCATGTAAGCTTCCATTAATGTTTTACGTTGACCTTTGTAGTCAACAGGGGTAAGAAGTGTTTGTTCTACTGCATAGCGCGACTTAATTATTTCCAACAAATTATCACCACTAAATGCTCCATTACCTCCGCTACCACCAATTAGTCCTGCAAAACCAAATGACGAAGCCAAATCGGCTAATCCACCTCCACTGCTTTTTTCGACCAATGCAAATGATAAATTGGCAGTGTAAGTTGGTTTAGTTATGAAAGCTGCAATTAGTCCTATGGCAGCTCCACCAAAACCGAATATGCATATTATTATCCACTTGCTAAGCAGGTATTTATAGTATTTTTCTAAAATATGAATTAATTCAACCAATGAAATTTCATTTGTATGATTTGTTTTATTTTGTGCTGGAGTAATCATGGATTTTTGGCGTTATTTTGAGCATTTGAAACAATGGAATACACAATAGCGGCTGCCGAAGTAACCGAAGTCATTATTGAAATAGACTCACCAGTACTCATTTTCTGACGAATGTCTATTTGTTTTTGAGGAACTAAAATTTGCGAACCAGGCATAACCTTCGGATAGCATTTAATGCCCAAAAAACTACGGGTGCTGCTTGAAGTTCCATTAGGATGTAAAACGAATATTTTGCTGCGAAGCGCTGTGCTCGAAATACCTCCAGCACTGTTTAAATAATCTTTAAGAGTAGAGTTTCGGTCGTATCGCACATAAGTTGGAAAATAAACAGCACCCATAACACGTACAGTCTGCAACTCACGTGGTACATAAATAACATCACCTTGTTCCAACTTTAAATCATATTTTCCTCGTGGATTACGCATAATATTAGTTAGATTAATGCCAACAATACCTTCGGTGTTTTCAATGCTTTTAATAATGTCGGCACCATTTAGTTTTTGTTGCAATGAGTCTATCGCATCAATATTGTTAATTGACTTTAATCCAGCTTTTTGAAGTAAATCAGCGTCGATATTATTGCTCGACGATTTTTCGATTAAACTTTTGGCATTTTCGCTCATAAAGCGGTTAAGTCTTAATTGCGCATTGTCTAATTTTGGATTGCGTATTAAAAATGCACCGGAAGGGTAAGAGTAATTTGTAAAACCTCCTGCTCTTTTTATAACATCCGAAATATATTCGTCCTTGGATTTAATATTATAATCGCCCGGACGTAGCACTTCACCATCGATACGAACCATACGTATGGTTTCGAACCCTGAAATACGACGAACTACTATTTGATCGCCATTTTCGAGTGTGAATTTACCATCGGAACTATTCATATTCAAATCTTTATCAATTTTAAATTTTTTGATAATTGATTTTTGATTCGAATTCAAAAGTGAATTTTTGTCTTTGATAATGCGAATCAATTCAATAGAATCGGAAGCTGCTGCTTCGGTAAATCCACGTGCTTTGAGTATTAGATCCATCAGTGTGAGATTTTCAACTAAAGCATAATTTCCAGGTAATTTAACTTCGCCTGATATGGAAACCGTATAACCTTCGCGGTATTCAAAAAGACTCTTTATTTCTACTTTATCATCACGTTGCAAGGCTATATCTGCTATTTTTCCTTTAATCAAATCACCCAAATTAAAGTTAATGTTTTCGGGTATCTGATTTTCGCGTTTACGGGATATTATAGCCATATTCAGAAATGCATCTTCTTTCAATCCTGCTGCTTTGCTTATTAATTGACTAACTGTGAGGCCAGTTTCGAGCGAATAGGTGCCAGGGCGATTAACACTTCCCGTAATTTCGATACGATTTTTAAATTTATCGGGATTGGCTGAAAAAGTATATTCGTCGCCCGATTGTATTTTAAATTTCTTATAATCAGCTTCAGCTACATCGATAACCTTTTTCTGATTATCGGCAATACGAACTACAGTGGCTAATTTGGTATAAGCATTATCAGTAAAACCACCTGTATATCGAATAATGTCACTTAGAGTTTCACCTTCAATACCTTCGAATATGCCTGTTTTTTTGGTAGTACCTTGTATTTGAACACGTATTCTGAAAGGTTCAATCCGAATTATATCTTCATCGTGCAATAAAACATTATTTGGTATAACTCCATCGGTAAGGTACTTGTAAACATCAATGGTTGCAATTTGTTTTCCGCTGCGAATTACCTTAACGCTACGCATGCTTCCCGACTCAGCAGGACCACCGCAAGCATAAAGAGCATTAAAAGCTGTAGCCAACGATGGTAATGTATATGTTCCCGGACGAACAGCATCGCCAATTACAGTTATACGAATACTGCGTATATTACCCAAACTTACATTGATTTTAGTTTCGCCGGTGGATACACCTTGATATACTTTTGTGACCTCAGAACGAATACTACGAGTTGCTTCTTCAACAGTGCGTCCCGATACTTTAACAGGGCCAACATTAGGTATTCGAATGGAACCTTCGGGCGAAACTTTTAGTTTGTAGTAGGCTTCGTATAATCCTGATACATCAACTATAAGTTCATCGTAAGCACCAAGTACATAGTTGGATGGTGTAGGTATATTTAACTTTGGTTCAAAACTAAGTTGTTGATTGGAAAAAAGGTACGACCCAAAATAGCCTAAGGAACTTGTAACTGGTATATCAGCTGATGCTTCTTCTACAACAATTTTTCGGTCGTCAGGAGTTTTGGAGTCGGCACTTGAAGCAGCCAAGGGTGTAGCATTTCCTTTGGAAGCCATGTATTTTTTATACATTTCGATTTGCTCAGGTGTGAGCTTGCTTAAATCTATTTTACTCAAATCCTGTGCAAAAGATGTAATTGAAAAAAGTGCAATTACAAATAGTAGACTAAATCTGGTCATTGTATGTTTAGTTGTATTGATTATATTTTTTTTTAAAATCATTATTTGAATTATAGTCTACCATCAACCCAACGGCGATCTACAACAGCTTTGGCATCAAAAATTACAGCACCATCAGTATGTTGCTTTTCAAAATCAAAATCTTTAAATTCGTCGTGAGCTACAGCCAATAACACAGCTTCATATTTTTTGTTCGTATCAAGCTTATTTAAAATAGTTACACCATATTCGTGGGCAACTTCGTCGGCAATAGCCCAAGGGTCATAAATGTCAACTGAAGTTCCGAATTCGCACAATTCGTTGTATATATCCACCACTTTTGTGTTACGTATATCGGGGCAGTTTTCTTTAAAAGTTACACCAAGTATAAGTACATTAGCACCTTTAATAGTTTGTCCTTTTTGTATCATTAGTTTTAATACTTTATTTGCAATAAAAGGAGCAATGCTATTATTTACATGTCGGCCCGATAAAATTACCTGCGGCACATAGCCTAACGACTCGGCTTTGCTTGCCAAATAATAAGGATCTACACTAATGCAGTGGCCGCCAACTAAACCTGGACGATATTTTAAAAAGTTCCATTTTGTGCCTGCTGCTTCTAGTACATCGTTGGTGTCAATGCCTACTTTGTCGAAAATTAGCGCTAACTCATTCACAAATGATATATTTACATCGCGTTGTGCGTTTTCAATTATTTTTGATGCTTCGGCTACTTTTATACTTGGTGCTTTGTGAGTACCAACCGTAATAATTGAAGCATATAGGCTATCAACAATATTAGCAATTTCGGGTGTAGATCCCGATGTTACTTTTTTGATTTTTGTTAGTGTATTTACTTTGTCGCCAGGGTTTATGCGCTCTGGGCTATATCCGGCAAAAAAATCGGTATTGAAAATTAATCCCGAATTCATTTCAATTACAGGAACGCAATCTTCTTCGGTACAACCGGGGTAAGTAGTTGATTCATAAATTACTATGTCTCCTTTTTTAATTACCCTTCCTAGCATTTCGGATGCTTTGATTAATGGAAGTAAATCAGGCATATTAAAATTGTTAATCGGAGTTGGCACTGTAACGATAAATACATCATATTTCTTTAAATCATCTTCAATAAACGAAAATTCAAGACCAGATTCAGGGTTGATCTTTCGTAACGAAGTGGCTTCGAGTAAACCATCTAAATCGGCTTCGAGTGTGTGGTCAACACCGTTTTTTAATTCTTCAACTCGCTGACGGTTAATGTCATATCCTAAAACTTTGTATTTTTTGCCAAATTCAATAGCAAGCGGTAACCCTACATAACCTAATCCAATAACGGCAATTTTAAAATTTTGCATACCCTATATTTGTTTAGTTTTTTACTTAAAAACGTGCAAAGATACAAAAATCATTCGAAAATAATTCTTCTTTTGCGGATGCTAAGATACAACTTTCATCCGTATTTTTTCATAACTTTGCAAAAAAAACGTATTGATGGTGAAAAAAGAATACTTTCCAATTGTAAGTGAAGACGGTAGCGTTATAGCTAAGGCTTCAAGAACCGAATGTCATTCGGGAACTTTTTTGCTTCATCCTGTTGTTCATTTACATGTTTTTAATTCAAAAGCTGAACTTTATTTACAAAAAAGAGCCGATGATAAAGATATTCAACCAGGCAAATGGGACACTTCGGTTGGAGGACATGTAGATTATGGTGAAGAAATTGAAATTGCACTGCGTAGGGAAGTTCGCGAAGAATTGGGTATTGAAGATTTTGAACCAAATTTTATGATGCGGTATAAATTTGTTTCGACCCAAGAAGCAGAATTAGTTCATAGCTACTATACTATTTATGATGCCCAAATATCGCCCGATCCAGTTGAGATTTCCGAAGGTCGGTTCTGGACAAGAGAAGAAATTGAGCAGAATATAGGAAAAAATATTTTCACACCCAATTTCGAAAATGAATATCAGAAAATTATTAGCGAAGGGATGTTTCCAATTTTGA
>CAYXQZ010000088.1:2896-5373 GCA_964466415.1 uncultured Paludibacter sp. | reverse complement strand
AACAATGAAAAGATCCGTTGCAGCTTTATTTCGCGAAATTGGAAAATTTATAAAAGAAGATTTTCATCTGCTTTCGTATATCTATACATTAATATTTGTTGGTATATTTATTTTCTTAAATTACGAATATGGTTTTTATCGAAATGTGATGAAAACGAGTTATTCTGAAGGTAATTCAATGTTTTATTTTCCAGCTTTTTATATGTTTTTTTATTTCGGTGTAGCTATTCCAACATTGATTCTGCGTAAGGATTTTAAAACGTTGAAAAATAGTAAGTTTTATTTTAAGTCCGTTTTTTTAATTCTTATATATGGCTTGTCAATAGGGTTTTATGCACATAAAAATTTACAGATAGGAAGTCTTTTTCAAGAGGAGAATGCCTATATAATTCGCATTTTATCGCAATTAAAAAGTTTGCTTTTTTACTTTGTGCCATTGTATATTCTTAAGCATGTTTACGATAAAAAAATTGAAGGAATTTATGGTTTAACTCGCAAAACAAACCACTTAAAAGGATATTTTTCGCTTTTTTTGTTTTTGCTTCCATTTGTAGTTTTGATTTCGTATAGCCCCGATTTCCAACAGGCATATCCACAATTCAAACCTTGGTTTTACGATGGAATTTTTGGACTCCCAACGTATTTGTATTCCATTTTTTTTGAAATAACATATTCTCTTGATTTTGTAATGACAGAGTTGATGTTTCGTGGAGCACTTGTAATAGGAATGGCTGCATTGATGGGGCGTAAGGCAATATTGCCCATGGTGGCTGTGTATTGTGCCATACATTTTGGTAAACCATTAGGCGAAACTATATCGTCGGTATTTGGTGGATTTATTCTCGGTGCTTTGGCTTATCAAACTCGACACATCTGGGGTGGTGTTATAGTGCATATTCTTATTGCTTTATCCATGGAAGTGCTCGGAAATATTCACTATTATTCAAAATAACTCCAATTGCCTTACATTAACTTCTGAGGCATGATATTTGATAATTTATTTTATCAAAAAAATATGATATGAAACGAACTTTCTTTTTGTTTATTACAGTTTTTACGTTTACAATTATTGTAAATGCTTCGCACAAAGTATTTCTGATTCACGGATTTGCAGGTTTAGGCATTGAGCTTGAACAAATTAAAACAGCCATTGCCAATCAAGGGTACGAGTGTGAAATTTATCGCTACCCGAGTCTTACCGAAGATGTAGATGAAGTGAGTAAACATTTGATTACCGAAATACAAAACCAAAAGTACGATAGTGTTTCGTTTGTAACCCATTCGCTTGGAGCATTGGTTGTGAGGGCTTTGTATGGAAATTTGAAACCTGAGATGAAATTCCCATTTATCCACCGATTTGTAATGATTGCCTCGCCTAATCAAGGTTCACCTATGGCCGACTTTTGGAATCAGTTTGGTTTTGTAAAATACATAGCAGGGCCAAATGTGGAGAATTTGACAACTGATGTCAAAACTGGAGCTCCAAAATATGCTGTGCCAACCTGCGAAATTGGTTTAATTGCAGGAGTTACTAACAAAAAAAGAGGATATAATATTTTACTTGTTGGCGATAATGATGGTTTAGTACCCAAAAAAAATGCTGCTTTAGGAAATGAAAAGGATGTGGTATATGTGAAATCACCACATATTTCGTTGGTATTTAATAAAAAGACAATTAAATATGTCGTTACTTTTCTTCAAATTGGACATTTTTAATTTTTTATTTGAGATTGAAAAGATGTTTTTTATTAATCAAAATGAGTTAAAATGTTACAATTCGAACTAAAAACCTATTTTTTTCTACCAAACTATTTGATAAATTGAAAATTTGAAGTATCTTTGCACTCAAATTAAAAACAACAATGATAACTCAAAGTTTTTATACTATTCTCGTGAACGTCGTGTTACTTTTGGTCAACTATCAGAAGTGAGATTGGTTACGTGGTATAAACTCTATGTATTATAAAAGCATAAAACCTTTCTCACATTATCTGAGAAAGGTTTTTTTATAGTTCCAACCCAAATAAAAAGTAACGAATAAAGAATTATTATTAAATTAACCAACATTTTTACCCTTTTGGGGTTATAGCATATATGAAGAACGAATTAAGAAGTAAATCGAGCACAGGTGGACGCCGAATGGCAGGTGCAAGAGCGCTGTGGAAAGCCAATGGAATGACAAATGAACAAATGGGCAAACCGCTTATTGCAGTTGTAAATTCGTTTACACAATTTGTTCCTGGACATGCACATTTGCACGAAATAGGTCAAAAAGTAAAGGCCGAAATTGAAAAACTCGGTTGTTTTGCTGCCGAATTTAATACCATTGCCATCGACGATGGTATAGCCATGGGTCACGATGGAATGTTATATTCATTGCCCTCGCGCGATTTAATTGCTGATAGCGTTGAATATATGGTGAATGCACACAAAGCGGATGCCATGATTTGCATAAGTAATTGCGATAAAATTACTCC